>JBIIRS010000007.1:0-18193 GCA_044341425.1 Candidatus Planktophila sp.
CGCAGTGGTGGAACAAATGGCGATTCAACCGCGCAGATACTTGGTTCAGCAATTCACGAATTCGCACGGATCAAAGTAGAAGATCCATCTATCTCTGAAACCGATTTGATTGCAAAACTCGAAGCATCTTGGTCGTTAATCGATCCCACAGAAGGCTGGATCAGCAACTCATCCCTTAAGCGCGCGGTTGCGATGCTCGAGCGCTTTAGCCGCTACCACGCCGCCGCAACTCGCGATGTTGTTGGCGCAGAACTTAACTTTAAGATCCAAGTTGGTCGCGCTGAAATCCGCGGCAGCGTCGACCGTATTGAAGTCGATTCAGATGGCAACCATTACGTTATTGACTTTAAAACTGGCAAGACCCAGATCACTGCAGAAAAAGCGAAAGAAAACTTGCAACTTGCTTGCTACCAATTAGCAGTCGCTCTCGATGGCTTTGAAAAGAAGTTATCCAGTACATCTTCATCAGGTGCAGAACTCGTTTACCTTGCAAAAGATTCCGTAAAAGTTACAACTCGTCAGCAATACAAGATCGATGAAGTCGAAGTAAAGGCGAAGATCGAAGAAATTGCTGAAGGCATGGGGGCCAAAAACTTCCAAGCGCGGATCAACACTATGTGTGAAAACTGCGTAGTTAAGGCCTGTTGTCCGATCCAGATCCAGGGCCGGACGGTGATCGAATGATCGAGAAATACTCACCGCAAGATATTGCTGCCGCGCTGCAGAAAGTTGGCGCCAAGGTTTATCAACCAACCGATGAACAAAGCGCAATCATCTCTATTGCATCTAATCCGCTTGAACCTGCAGTTGTTATCGCAGGTGCTGGTTCAGGTAAGACCGAAACCATGGCAGCGCGCGTTATTTATCTAGTTGCAAATGGCTTTGCCCGCCCAGATCAAATCCTTGGCCTGACATTCACCCGCAAAGCTGCCGGAGAACTCGCGATCCGTATCCGCACCAGACTTCGTCAATTGCGCGCTGCCAAGTTGATCCCGGAAGACACTCCTCTTGAAGTCGCTGTTACTACATACCATTCTTATGCAGCGCGCTTACTTTCTGAGCATTCAATCCGTTTTGGTATTGATGCCGATATCCAACCGATGGGCGATGCTGCGATGTGGCAACTTGCTAACGACATTGTCCGCAATTGGGAAGATGCTTCGTACTCGAACGAATCTGCAGTCGGCACAGTTGTGGAAGATTTGCTTGGCTTAACCAAGTTGATGCTCGAGCACCAAGTCTCATCCGAAGATATTGCGGCAGTAGATAACGAAGTTCTTGAGCAATTGGCACAGATGTCTGGTGCTACAAATCCAGAGGTTCGTAAAGTTGCCAAAGTCTTAAGTCAACGGACCGCTTTGCTTCCGATGGCGGAGCGCTTTATCCAACGCCGCCAAGAATCCGGTCAACTCTCATTCGATGATCAGATGTCACTTGCGGCAGATATCTCGGTTAAGTTTTCCGATATCGGCGAACTAGAGCGCGCCAAGTATTCCGTTGTATTACTTGATGAATATCAAGACACTTCGCAATCACAGGTGCGAATGCTGTCATCGCTCTTTGGCGGTGGACATCCCGTTATGGCGGTAGGGGATCCATGCCAGGCTATTTACACATGGCGTGGAGCATCTGCCGGCACTATTAATTCCTTCGGAAAGTACTTCCCAAAGGCAGCTGGCCACACTGGTGCCGAGCGTTATTCACTACTTACAACTTTCCGAAATGATAAGACAATCCTGGAACTTGCAAATGTTGTTTCAGAGAAGATTCGCCGTGAAAGCGGTGCCGATGTTCCACCACTTACACCACGTCCAGGTGCTGGCGATGGCGAGCTAGTTTGCGGCGTATTTGAAAACCTAGATCTTGAAGCAACTGCAATTGCTGAATACTTCACATCGCTCTGGTTTGATAAAGCACGGCTAGCAAAGCCTGCCGAAAAACGTTCTACCTTTGCTGTTCTAGTTCGCAAACGCTCTCAAATTGCAACAATCGAAAGCGCACTTCGCGCAGCTGATATCCCAGTTGAAGTACTTGGACTTGGTGGACTCATTCACGTTCCAGAAGTTGCCGACATTGTTTCGATGCTCCGTGTTATCGCAGATCCTGATTCTGGTGCAGCACTAATGCGCCACCTCGTTGGACCACGAATTAACTTAGGCGCTAAAGATTTGGCAGCGCTCGGTGCTTATTCACGTAATCGCGCTAAAGGCTCACGCGCTGAAAGTAAGTCACTAATTAAGAAAATCGCCGCCGGCAACCCGGAACAAGCTGAGGCCGATGATCAATTCTTAGGATCTTTAATTGATACCTTGGATGAGATCGGCGGCGCAGATAAATCAACCTTTACCGAGATCGGTTACGTTCGCTTAGTTAACTTTGCATCTGATCTTCGACGTCTGCGCTCTCGCGCTGGCGGCACTATTACCGATTTGATTAACGAGATCGAAAGTTACTTAAGTCTAGAAACTGAAGTAATGCTTCGCGACGGCACAGGCTCTGGTCGTCGCCACATCGATCGTTTCTTAGATGAAGCTGGAAAGTTTGCACGTAGCGGCGGAACTTTAAATTCATTCCTGCAGTGGCTTGATATCGCCGGAAAGGAAGAAGGAGGCCTGAAATCAGCGGCCCCAGAGGTCCGCAGCGATGTTGTACAGATCCTTACCGTTCACATGTCTAAGGGCGCCGAATGGGATGTTGTCGCTGTTCCTGGTCTTGCTGAAGGAACTTTCCCGGGTCTAAATAAGAACGATCCCGATAACTGGATCACCAATGAACGACATATTCCATTTCATCTGCGCGGCGATCATCTGGAACTTCCACGCTTCTCATTTAATGGTGCCACTAAGAACTCTGATGCCGGTAAAGAAATTACCAATTACGCCGATATCTGCAAGGCAACAAAGACTCGTGAAGAAATTCGTTTGGGTTATGTCGCATTCACTCGTGCCCGCACCCATTTAATTGCAACCACATCTTGGTATCGCGATGGCAAAGACTGGGTCGAACCATCAACAATTTTTGAACAAGTTGCTTTGGTCGCGCAAGAACATGGCAAGATGATTAGCGAAGTTCCACGCCCAGATAAAGGCGACAAGAACCCAGCGCTCGAAAATCCGCTAACCGGTATCTGGCCTCGCGATCCACTCGGTGATAACCGTTCAGCATTTAACAGCAAAGTGGAACTTGTTAAGAACGCTACGCCACTTGATCTAGCCACTGCGCAATCAGTTGATCTCGAAACCGTGTCATGGATCGAAGATGCCCGTGCACTAATCCAAGAGCGCGCTCTAGGCATCAACGGGGTTCTGGAAATTCCAATGCCACCACGACTTTCCACATCCACTCTCGTTGCACTTCATAAAGACCCTGAAGAGTTAGCGCTTACGATTCGCCGCCCAATGCCGCGCCCACAAGATCAATACTCGCGTCGCGGTACTGCATTCCACTTATGGATCGAACACCATTTCAACGTAGCAACCTTGTTTGATGATGAAGATTTGGATTTTCTTGATCCTCTTGAACCAGATCAGACTCTCGAATCTCTTAAGCAAACTTGGTTGGCTTCCGAATGGGGCAACCGTTCACCAGTTGCCGTGGAAGTTCCATTTGAGGCTGTTTTAGGTGGGGTTTTGATCCGTGGTCGCATCGATGCGGTTTACGAAATCAACGGTCGCTTTGAAGTAATCGACTGGAAGACCGGTGCAACAACGCTCGGAGAATCAGCGGCGGTACAGCTGGCGGTCTATCGCTTAGCTTGGGCGAAGTTAAAGGGAATTGATCCAGCGCTAGTTTCAGCGGCTTTTCACTATGTGCCGATTAGCAAAACTGATCGCCCAGCAGATTTGTTAAGTGAAGAGCAGTTAATCGCGCTAATTACCGGCGCTAGTTAATTTCTGCGCGCAGCGGCAAGTGATCGCTGATGCCAGTTGCAATTGTTCCCAAATCTTTAACTTGATTCTCCACCCCATGAGTCAAGAGATAATCAAATTGAATCTTGGCTCCCCATGACGGATAAGTATTTTGCTGGATTAAGGATTTCCAATCAGATCCTGCAACTGGCAATTTCTTCGGCAGGTTTAAATCGCCAAGAATAAGCGGTTTAGTATTTGTCTCTTGCGCAACCTTGAGCGCCCAACGCTTTAACTTCTTTAGCTGAAATAAGTTAACGCCTGGGACAAATGAGAGATGGGTGTTGAAGATCGTCCAGCCATTTGCAAGAGTTGCACCAAGTGCTAAACGGGGCTCATCATGAACATAGATCGCCCGGATCTTCGGTTTGCTACTTGTCTCACTTTCAGTTGGAACAATCAGTGGCATTCCAACCACTGAATTTCCTAAATCAAGGCGATGCCATTTCACAACAGGTATCGTTGAAGCAATTGCTATTCCGTAACTTCCCTCTAGAGAGTTATTCTCACCGCTAACTATCCGCGGATCTGCATCCCTTAACTTTCGCCATTTCTCGCCAGGTGTTCCGATGATGCTTGGTGCAAAGGCCCAATCTTTAGCACCGATGGCATCTGCGATATCTGAAATCTGATTGCGCATTTGTGATCGCGGTAATTTGTAATCAACTTCTTGAACTGCAATAACCTCAGTCTCAAGCTGGCGCACGGCGGCGGCTAGGGATTCCTGGCTGGGCCCGGCCGAAAGTGGCGGGATTGGCTGGCCGTGGAGCAGGTTCCACGAGGTGATGCGCATATGGCCAAGGCTAGTAGCGTTCACCCTTATGAGCGCGGTCAACGGACAGGTATCGAAGATGGACCGCGCCGGCCACCTGCGCACAAACCAGACCACTCTCGATCAGATGTGGCAGCGCGCCAAAATTGTTCATGTTTCAGATGCGCGCTTGGCGATCGAATCTGGCGGCACCAAACTTCGCTACCTCTCAGCCATTGAAGTTCAAACACTGATTACTTCAAACGAATACAAGTCAGGTGAAAAGTATTTCCTTGGCTTAGATGCGTTAGATCACGAGCCATATTTTGCATGGAGCGCTTCCATCGTAGAACCGCAAGGTGAGAAAGCGCCAGATGGATATCTAACGCTGCGCGAAATTGGCGGGCTAATTTCGGAATTCGAAATGGAAGTTTCGCTTCATACCGTGGCCTTGGCTAACTGGCATAGGTCGCACACCCATTGTGCGCGATGTGGCGCACCAACTTCAGTTGCCCAAGGCGGCGCAATCCGTCTTTGTGAAAAAGATAAGAGTGAACATTATCCGCGCACTGATTCAGCAGTAATTGTTTTAGTTCGCGATCACGATGATCGGATTCTGCTTGGCCACCAACCAGTTTGGCCCGAAGGTCGCTTCTCTTGCTTTGCAGGTTTTCTAGAGCCCGGTGAAACTTTTGAACAATGCGTGCACCGCGAAGTTCTTGAAGAATCTGGCGTTGCAGTTCGCGAGATAAATTACCTAGGTTCGCAACCTTGGCCATTCCCAGCATCAATCATGATCTCATTTGATGCAGTTACAGATTTTCCAGAAATGGCGCGCCCTGATGGTCAAGAGATCACCGAAGTTAAATGGTTCTCGCGCGCCGAAGTTAAAGCGCAATCAGATGCCGGAACTTTATTGTTGCCACCGAATATGTCAGTTGCGCGCAAGATGATCGATCGCTGGTTTGCAAGTGGTGCGGAAGGCAATGGTGGCGCCAAACTTATCGGTGGTGAAACGTGGCGCTAGATGGTTCTTCCGGCGATATTCGCGCCGAAGAAATTCTCGCCGCACTTGATGACGATCAACGCGCAGTTGCCCTTGCTACGCGCGGACCAGTCTGTGTAATCGCAGGCGCTGGCACCGGAAAAACCCGCGCAATCACACATCGCATTGCATACGCCGCTGCTATTGGAACGATGGATCCACAGAAAGTATTGGCGCTAACTTTTACCTCGCGCGCCGCAGGTGAAATGCGCACCCGCCTTCGCTCGCTAGGCGTTCCAACCGTTGCCGCGCGCACAATTCACTCAGCAGCGCTCAAGCAATTGATCTACTTCTGGCCCACCGTATTCGGCGGCCGCGTACCCGAACTCATGACCGCTAAGGCTGGTTTCATCGGTGAAGCAATCAATCGCGCAGGATTATCTGGCGAACTTCGCGCTACATCTCGCGAACTAATGCGCGATATCGCCAGTGAAATTGAATGGGCAAAGGTTTCACAAGTTGCACCCGAAGATTTTGTTACTGAGATTGATAAACGCACCCAGAAACCGCGCGTTAGCGCCGAGAAGTTAGCGAAGGTCTACACCGCTTATGAAAGTGTTAAGAAGCAAGAGCTAGCGATCGACTTTGAAGATGTACTTCTGTTGACCGCTGCAATGCTCGAAGAAGAGCGCACCGTGCGCGAACGCGTGCAAGATCAATACCGTTACTTCACCATCGATGAGTATCAAGATATCTCACCGGTACAACAACGTTTAATTAACGCCTGGCTCGGTACTCGCCAAGATATCTGCGTGGTTGGAGATCCAGCACAGACTATTTATTCATTCGCTGGCGCAACTCCCGTTTTTCTAAATAGCTTTACCAATCGTTTCCCGGATGCTGAAGTTATTCGCTTGAGTACTGGCTACCGCTCTACTCCGGAAATTACTTTTGCTGCTAACTCGTTATTACGCCATGGTGCGATGGGGCAAGAGCTGGTTGCCCTTAACGATCACGGCACCAAACCTTCGGTAGATGGCTATGCCAATGAAGATGCCGAAATAGCTGGAGTTCTAGCCGAAATCACCGCCCTTCTACAAAGCGGCACTCAAGCGCAAGAGATCGCGATTTTGGCCCGCACCAATAACCAACTTAAAGGCGTTGAGAGATCGATGAATAAGTTGGGTCTGCCATATCAAGTGCGCAGCACCGAAAGATTCTTTGATCGCCAAGATGTCCGCGACTTTCTTAAGGAAGTTCGTCGTGCATCTGTCTTGCCAACCGAAGGCGTTTCTTGGATTGATGAACTTCGCACAATCGCACAACCATTTTTAACTGGCGAAAGTATCGACGGAATTGCAGCACTTCTACATTTAGCACGCGAACTCGATGCTGATGCAGGTTTTAGTCCAAAGACGCTGCGCAGTTATTTACGTGAAATCGAAGATCGAGTTCAGCAGAATAATCCGCCAACAATGCCGGTTGTAACGCTGGCAACACTGCATGCGGCTAAAGGTTTGGAATGGGAGCGCGTATTTTTAATCGGCGCATCTGAAGGAATCTTGCCGCTGGAAACTGGGGTTACTGGCCAGTCCGATGCGGTGATCGATGAAGAACGCCGCTTGTTCTACGTTGGAATGACGCGCGCGAAGGTGGATTTACATATCAGCCATCGCCAGAATCCCAGCCGTTTCCTGCGTGAAGCCGGCCTGCTCGCTTAGAAATTAATTAGGTTGCGCAGATCACTATCTGTGGTTTACCCTTGCCTTTCACCAAGTTGGTGAAAAGCTCATTAGGCGAAGGAGAATGAACGATGTTTATTACATCTAATCCATTCACCACAGCACGCGTTACACGCGGTGCTGCTAATTCGCCTGCCAATTTCCATGCGACTACTAAGAAGCATACGAATTGGCCCGCAGCATCAAAGCCAGCGTTTTACGCCGCTTTTTATGCCGTGGATGAGGCCACAGGAGGTTCGATCGGATAAAGCCGATATACGAGCCCAACCTAAGGCCTCAACTCCACCAAGGAGTTGAAGGCCTTTTTTTATTACAAAAAACAAACCAATCCAGAGAAAGAAAACGAGAGAGAAGAAAGTGGGTGAGAACGATGAGCGTTCTCTACAGCGAACTACAGGTACCAGGCTGGGCAGAAACAGGCGAGAAGATCGGTCTCTATGACGTGACCGGTACGTATGACTCGGCGATCGCCTTTACCTTGCCATGCCATAACGCTGATCCCGAGCTCTTCTTCTCGGAAAGCGATGAGGGCATCGCGCAAGCTAAAGCGCTCTGCGGTGGATGCCCCGTGCGCAATAAGTGTTTAGACGGAGCGTTGTCTCGCGAAGAACCATGTGGTGTTTGGGGCGGACAGCTAATCGAAGATGGCGTAATTATCGAACGCAAGCGTCGTGCGGGACGTCCGCCGCGAATTGCAGCGTTCGTTTAATTCGTTCTCTCTAGAAGGATCCGTCACGTGCAATGGTCATGCGAGAATTAGCGCATGGCCATTGCACATTACGCATACACCGCACTTGATTGCGACAACCCCGTTGAGTTAGCGCACTTCTATTCAAAGATCACGGGACATAAGGTTCAGCCCTTCGATGAAGGAGAAACTGCAGAAACCTGCGAATGGTTAGAGCTGATTGATGAATCTGACTTTACGGCGATGGCTTTTCAGAAGATTGAAAACTATCAAAGACCTACTTGGCCAACCGGTGGATTGCCGCAGCAGGCACATATGGATTTCCACGCAAAAGATTTAGATATTGCAGAAAAGCAGTTAATTGAAATTGGCGCAGTCAAGGCTGAGTTTCAACCAAAACCACATCGCTTCCGTATTTATCTTGACCCGGCAGGACATCCATTCTGCATCGTGCAGAACGCACACGATTAATTATTTTTTTAAAGGAGTACTAAATGGCAAAGGTAATCGAGAAAGATGGAGTACTAACTCTCAAACTTTCTAGGTTAGAGAAAATTGGCGCGCTTCACGGTGATATCTCTGTCGCAAGCAGCCAGTTAATTTCAAAGAGCGATGTTTCAAATCCTTGGACTAAGGAACATTTACGTGGCACCCGTTCACCTGGGACTGGAATTCCCTACAGAATCCTGCTGGGCACAATGCGTTTTAAAGGCGGTAAAGATTTCTGCGCAATTTATAAGCGGACTCCAGCAGTGATTTATGTATTCAAAGACGCTCCCTTTGAGCGCTGGGTTGTTTCCATCTAGCGCTATTGAGAGTATTCTCGAATTATGGCAACCACAGCGAAGAAGACAGCATCTAAGAAAACATCAGCGACAAAGACCGTGGTTAAAAAGACCGTGGCTAAGAAAAGTGCGATCAAGGATGAGCCTAAAGAAACACAGCAGGGCGTTGATTGGCGTTCACTTTATTTATATGCAGTTAGCTTAATAACTCTTCTCGTCTGCCTCTTCACTGTAATTAGCCTCATCAATCGTGGGCTGGATCTGATAGTTCCTGATCAGGGATATGTAGATCCATATGCAGCACAGAACGATCCCAAGATTGATCCAGAAGTTATTAGGCAGGCCAATATCGATCAGAACCGCCGCAATGCAATTCGAGGTATAACTAGTTCGCTAGTAACGCTTTTGGTAACTGTGCCGGTTTATCTCTACCACTGGAAAATGGTTCGAAAGATTGCTCGCTAGTTAAAAATCAAGCGTTTGCAGGTGCGATCTCAGGGAACCAAGAAAGAGCTTCATCACGGAAATTTCCTTCTGCCTCTAACTGGCAGAAGATTCCGGTTGTTCCCAAGGTAACGCGGTGGATCAAAACATATTCAGCCGGCAAATTAAGTTGGAAACCGATCTTGGCAGTTGGATTTCGGGGATCGCCAACGCGGGCGCTCTGATCCCGCAACCATTCGCGAGAGTATTTAAAGGTCTCGGTGCGAAGTGGTTCTACAAGTGGAACTAAGAAATCTAGAACGAGATTTGGATCAACATCTACATCTTCCAGGATAAATCCATCTTTCTTAAATCCATCGTATAAAGCCTGAGCATCGTCATCGAGGGCGTGCTTGAGCAAGTTTTTAAATGGTTCTGGGAATCCATTTGGCAGACGATTGCAGGCACCAAAGTCGAGAACACCAATGCGACCATCTGCGAGCAAACGGAAATTTCCAGGATGTGGATCTGCATGCAATAAACCTGCGCGCTCAGGTGCAGTGAAGTGGAAACGCGCCAAACGCATTCCGGCGTTATTGCGTTCTTCTTGTGTGCCTTCGGCGATGATCTTGGAAAGCGGAGTTCCCTCTAACCATTCGGAAACCAAAACTTTATCTGATGACATAACAACTTTTGGAATCGCAACGTCAGGATCGTTTTCATATGCGCGCCAGCAAGCATCTTGTGCCTCTGCTTCATATTTGTAATCAACTTCTTCAATGATGCGCGCGCGAAGCTCTTCAAGCAGCGGCTTCATATCAAGGCCCGGTAGAACTAATTGGAAGATCTTGGCAAAGCGTTGAATCTGATTTAAGTCAGAGATCAAAGCTTCTGCTGCTCCTGGATATTGAATCTTGACCGCAACTGGGCGGCCATCTTTCCAAACGCCTTTATGTACTTGCCCGATAGATGCCGAAGCAGTTGCTTTATCTTCAAATGATGTGAAGTTATCGCGCCAATCTTCGCCAAGTTCTTTCGCCAATACCTTGTGAACAACGCGGGTTGGAAGTGGAGGAGCAGACTCTTGCAACTTTGTAAGAGTTTCACGATAAGGCTTTGCAATGTTTTCTGGAAGCGCGGCCTCAAAGACAGATAGTGCTTGGCCGAACTTCATCGCCCCACCCTTTAACTCGCCAAGAACTTTAAAGAGTTGCTCTGCCGTCTTCTCTTGAATATCTGTGAGTACAACAGAAGAGGATTGACCAACGAGTTGTTTACCAAGACCTAGAACACCGCGACCTGCCAAACCGACGGGGATCGAAACCATCTTCGCTGAACGAGCAGCGGTAGATTTCGGAATCTCCGTTTCGATCTGAACTTTTTTGGCCATGCCCGTATTGTTCTGAAAAAGCGGATAACGCGCTATTTGAAATAGGTTGAAATCAGTTGGAATGGGCCCTACCAGCTGCACCCACACATGGGATGGCGGGTAATTGTGATGTGTTCTGTATTACAGAGATCAGTTAAGTCGATTGCGATCGCATCTCGCACCAATACCGCGCTACCGGTATCGATAATTGAGAGCAGTTGTGCAGCCAATATTGCAGAAAGATAATGCGCGCCGACAACAGGGATCTCATCGCGAGATCCAGGACGGTCTATAACTTCGCAATTTCCCTGATCGTTAATGGTTAGCTCTAGACAGCGTGTGCAAGGCGTTAAACCTGGCTTAACTAACTGCGAAATCGTCAGCCGGGCACCGCTTATCTCGCTAATTAAAATATGTTCTTGGCCGGCGGCCATCCAAAGCGCAAGTATCGCCGGATCAATTTCACCAAAGTGCACCTTAATCACGTTCTCTGCAAAGTTATTTGGAACTTCTTCTGCGCTCTCTTTCAGCGCCGGAAAGAGTGACAAACTCTTTGCGATTGCGACGCTGCTCTTGGTGAAAATCTGTCCGTTATCTGTTGCTGATAGATATCCGCCAGTTAGATCGAGATCGCCAACTAACTCAACGCCTCGTCGAAAATTTGGAGCAAATTGCGTATCGGTGACACCGCTTGCGATTAACTGGGCGAAGAGATGTTGTGCGGCGCGAGAATTTCCAGAGATTTCAACATGTGCACTTTGGCGTGCGCTAACTTTACCGACCCCAGAATCGTTAACGTTAGGTAACCAGCGAGTCAGAGTTAACTCTGCTGCTACTCGATTACTCATCTGAGAAAACGCTGCATCTTTACTGCGATCGCCAAATTTCTGTGCGCGCTCTGCAATCTGCGAAACAAAACGCTCTGAAATATGTATCGCGCTCTGCTGGCTCTGCAAAAGTTCGCTTGCGGAAAGTTCGGCTAGCAACTCTTCAAAGCTTTCGTGAGAGAGCGATAAGTTGGCGCAAATCTCGTTGCGGCTAGCTCCGGCCTTTAGCGCCGAGTAAAGCGCGGGGGCATCTTGCGAATAGATCGCAACCTGCGAGCGCGAGTTTCCAATCAGGTAGCCGTTGGCCACGTGGCCCTGGCGGTATAGGTATGTTCCATCTTTTAGCTTTGGGTTTCTCATCTGCGAAGGATTGGCCTTTACTCAGACCGGCTGCGCAGACGCTGTGGGTGAGCCCCTAACTTGCAGGTAAAGATTTACTAAGGGGATAAAAATAAATTCACCCCGTGCTCGCCAACGTGCGGCGAACAACGGGGTGAATCTTTAATGTTGGTGAACTGTGTTACTGAGCCTTGCCAAGAATTCTGTTGACCTTGGTGCCACAGACTGGGCAGATGCCCTGTGCCATGCGACGACCAGAGTCTGAGATCTTCACAGTGCCTTCGAAGTCACGCTTCTCTTTGCACTTAACGCAGTAAGCGTCACCCTTGTATGTCTCTGCTGTCATAATTGCCTCCAATCGCCGCCTGAGCTCTGAGCGCCCACGCGTGCAAGCATGACGATACCCCTGTCCACGCTCAAATGCGCCGAACTAACCCCTATTTGTGCGGAGTTTTTTTAGCTCAACAGGCTCAGCCAGGGCGCGTTCTGCCGCCTCATACCCATCCAAATAGGCGCTAGCTAGCTCAGAGTCCTCAAATCGGGCCAAGACCTCGGTAAAGGCTGGGCCGTGGTCAAAGTGCTCCAGGTGGATCGCCTCATGGAAGAGAACGTAATCCAACGCATAATCCGGGGCGAGCTTTAGGCGATCTGAGATCCGAATCGTGCGGTCAACGCTGGTGCAAGAGCCCCAGCGCTCGCGCATCGGGCGCCAGTTGATCGATGCAGGGCGTGCTGAGATCTCAGGGGCTAGGGATGCCATTAGTTCGTGGGTGCGCTCCATCAGGCGTTCTTCACTCGGTGTGCGCTCCGATTCTTGGCTACGAATCTTGGCGATCATCTCGGGCACGATCGCATGCTCATCTGCCTTACTCATTCGCGCAGGAATAGAGACGATGATGCGGCCGCCTTGGCGATATGCCGAAATGTTTCGCTTGCGGCGAGCAGAGCGAATTACCAAAATCTCACCCTCTGAAATTCCCGGAAGGGTTAGATCCTCTTCGCTATCAATGTCTTCAAAGGCCATATGGAAAAAGTACTCCTCGGAATCGAAATTAACTTATCTATCGGCAATATCTCAAGTACGTGTTGAGAGATTTGCAATGAAATAAATTCTCATTACAAGGCAAATTACAGGTGTGTCAAATCTCAACTTATTTGATTCTGAGCACTTTTGGTCATAAGTTGCGCTTACGAAGTCCTCGGATAACCGTTCTATATCTGCAAGGGGAAGGCAGATATAGCAATGTGCGCCCGGGGACTTCGCTTTTTTTAGATTAGCCCCGAGAGATCATCCGGAATAGATGTACTGGTCAGGAACTTCTCAGGGTCCAATAAATCATCAGCGGTTGGAAGTAAGCCGCTCCAAATTTGATCGCGCTCGCCAACGCTCTTTACTTCACGGATCTTCTTCCAGAAAGTGCTTGCTTCACGAGTTAGCTTTGGCGAAACTTGCAGACCAAGCATTGATGAAAATAATTGTTGCGCAGGTGATGATGAAGCGCGACGGCGACGATGTGATTCGCGGAGTTGTTCGATACTTGGAATCCGATCTCCTACAGCAAGTGAAACGACTTCATCGCTCCAACCATCGATTAGTGCCAAAACAGTTTCCAGTTTTAAAAGTGCGCTCTTTTGGGCCGGTGATTCTTCAGGTGTGAAAATTCCATTATCGAGAGCGAAGGAAATCGCTTCTCCTTCGCCAGCGCCCTCAGGCATATTTGCTTGCGCACCTTCAAAAGCCTCTTGCGCTTGGCGTTGGATGGCATCGATATCGATATGAATACCCTTTCCATATTCGACAACTGCGCTTTGAATATATGAAACCAACCAAGGGTTATGTGCAAATAAACGAGCTACTGCGCCTTCGCGGAGTGCATGAAAGATAAAGACTTCAGATTTGGCGATCTCTAAATCAACTGCCCAGTTTTCAATATTTTCTGGAATAACAATGGCGCGGGCGGGATCAAGTAGCGGCAGACCAACATCGTGTGCGCCGGTAACCGAGGTGGCTAAGGTGCCAATCGATTGACCTAGTTGCGTTGCGATCATCGTGCCGATAAATGAGCGCAGCATCGCGGTGATCATCTCGATCGGCGGCTGGCCCTGCTCAGGATCTGCAGCCTGTGAGTTCATCGCTTGATCCATTAGATCGGAAATTGCCGAAGATAAACCGGCAGCAAGTGGCTCAATAGTCTTATGCCAACCAGGCATAGTCTCAAGAACCCAATCCATTCGGCTTACCGCCATAGGCGCATGAGTGGATGCGGGAAATGCGGTCGCTTCATTTAGCCAGAGCTCTGAAATTTCAAAGGCGTTTTCAACTACCGAAACATCTTTTGTTCCAAGTGGTTTCAGCCCTTGCACTTTTACAAATTTAGTAGCGGTATCCCTTGCTGTTGCAATCGAAAGAACTTCTTCTTTTCCATCAGCGCCGCTATTAGTTTTTCCAACTTGCGAAAAGAGAGAAGTGAAAGGATTTACAAAACCTGCAGGATTGATTCCAAGTTGTTCAAATTGCGCCTTCATCTGTTCTTGCATCTGACGCATCATCGCTTCGAAATCGGGACGGCCAGAGTTATCGGGATCGTTGGGATCATCGGGTGTAAATCCAAAACCGGCCAAAGTCCGACTCCATTCTCCGTTGTTTCTAAGTTGTTTTAAGTAGAACACCTTGAAAGCGAAATTCCTTCCCGCAGGCGCTAGGCTATCTAACATGTCCAACGCTTTCACGGCTCTCATCTGGTGGGTAATTCCACTTGCTGGCCTACTTGGCGCACTTGGCTATGTTGTATGGGTTACCCAATTTAAATCTAAGTTTGAATCTGAAACCACCCGCTCCGTCGGCCAATTTCAACGTTTTCAAGATTCCTTCCGCACCGCTGAGATAACAACCAATACCGCGGCAACCACTGATGATCTAACTGATCCATCTCCCGATGGCGCACCTGCGGGCTCAAGTACCAGCGACTAAATATCGTGACCGTTCGACTTCCTCGCACCACATCACTGGTTTTGGCTCTCTTCTTTGGTTGCGCCTTTCTCGCCCCACTTCCATTTGTAGTTCTCATGCCTGGCAATGCGCAGAATGTTTTAGATCAAAGCGCTAAAGCAAAGACGATCACGCTTTCCAAGACGGCGCCGGATTCGCTAAAGCTTTACCCCAGCGATGGCAACCTCTACCTGCTCTCGATCTTGATCACCAATCCATCTGCTTACGTGACTGGTACAGAACTTATCTACTCGTGGATGCGAAGTGATTACGCAGTAATGCCGCGATCGCTTTTCTATAAAGATGGGCGAAGTGCGGAAGAAGAGAAAGAAATTGCGAAAACTGAGATGGTTGATTCACAGATCGTTGCTAAATCAGTAGCGCTCGAATATCTAGAAAAGAATTACCCGCAATCTTCGACAGTTGAGATCAAACCAAGTGATCTAAATATCTCCTTGGCCAAGACCGGCGGTCCTAGCGGCGGACTCGCCTTTGCAATCGGAATAGTTGAATTGCTAACCAGCGAGAATATTCTGCAAGGCAAGAGCGTTGCCGTCACAGGTTCAATTGATAGCGCCGGAAAAGTGGGAAGTATCGGGGGAGTTGCTGAGAAAATTTTGGCGGCCAAGAAGGCGGGCGCAACTCTCTTCATGGTTCCGGAGGCTAATTGCAAAGACCTGGCGCCAAACCTTGCGACAATTCCACCTGGGATTAAAATCGCCGCTGTTGGAAGCCTAGAAGAGGCGATCGCAGCGTTGAATTCGGAAGACCCGAGAGGGTGCGCTAACTTAGGAGCATGATGAAAAAGCCAAGTCCGCTAGCAATTACCCTAACTATTCTCGCAGTTATTACTGGCGCACTTGTTGCGTTGAGTGGTTTCTACGTAGATTGGCTCTGGTTTGAATCAGTTGGATTCACTGGCGTCTGGTCGACGGTCCTAACAACAAAGATCGCACTCTTTGTAGTTGCCGGCCTCTTAACATCGCTAATTATTTCGCTAAATGTTTATCTGGCATTTCGCCGCCGCCCCTTTTATGTTCCAACATCGGTCGAAGCCGACAACTTAGAGCGTTACCGCGCAACGATAGATCCAATTCGCAAATTAGTTTTTGCCGGAATCGTTTTAGTTCTCTTCTACTTTGGTGGAACAAGTGCTTCAAATCTTTGGGGCTCATGGTTGCTCTTTAGAAACTCAACAGAGTTCGGTGTTCAAGATCCACAATTTGGACTAGATGTCTCCTTCTTCGCATTCCGCCTGCCGTTCTTTCAAACACTTATCGGCTGGGGTATTTCAACTTTAATTTTGGCA
Organism: Candidatus Planktophila sp.; assembly: GCA_044341425.1. Lineage (GTDB taxonomy): Bacteria > Actinomycetota > Actinomycetes > Nanopelagicales > Nanopelagicaceae > Planktophila. Next base: position 16,116 of record JBIIRS010000007.1, read on the forward strand.
ACTCTGGCAAGTGCGGCAGTGCACTACCTTTATGGCGGAATTCGCCCACAAGTGCCACAAGAGCGCACAACAGTTGCAGCACGCGTTCAGCTCTCAGTACTGCTTGGCTTAATCGTTCTCTTAAAGGCAGTTGCTTACTGGTTCGACCGTTACGCACTCGCCCTTAAAGAGAGCAGATTGATCACCGGTCTTACCTATACAGATGTAAATGCAACTCTTCCGGCCAAATCAATCTTGGCTGCGATTGCAATTATCTGTTCACTTTTATTCTTTGCAAATATTGTTCGTAAATCATGGCTACTACCTGCCGCAGGTACAGCACTAATGGTTGCCGCATCAGTTCTAATCGCTGGTGTTTATCCAGGCGCAATCCAGCAATTCCAGGTAAAACCATCTGAATCATCAAAAGAAGCGCCTTATATTCAGCGAAATATCGATGCCACCCGTGATGCCTACGGCATTGCCGGCGTTGAGATGAAGGATTACCAAGCAACTGTTTCGACGAATTCAGGGCAGCTAGCAAATGATGCAGCGACAATTGCAAATATTCGTTTGATGGATCCAAATGTTCTCTCTGCAACATTCCGGCAGCTACAGCAGATCAAGCCTTACTACTCATTCCCAGAATCACTCGATATCGATCGTTACACCGTTAACGGGGTACAACGCGATGCAGTTGTTGCGGTTCGCGAGCTAAATATCGAAGGCAACCCAAGTCGTAACTGGATTAACGATCACTTGGTTTACACCCACGGTTTTGGATTTGTTTCTGCATTTGGAAATACCGTAGATGCCGATGGCAAGCCAAACTTCTTAGTTGGAGATCTACCTCCAACAACAGGACTTGGAAAATTCCAACCACGCGTTTACTTTGGTGAGAACGTTCCTGATTACTCAATCATCGGTGGACCAAAGACAGATACGCCAGTTGAATTCGACTATCCAGATGATGCTTCAGCAAACGGGCAGAAGAATTACACATATACAGGTAAGGGCGGCGTCCCAATGGGCGGCCTCTTTAAGAAGTTGCTCTTCGCAATTCAATATCAAGAACAGCGCATCGTTCTCTCAAGTTTGATCAACTCAGAATCAAAGATTCTCTACAACCGTTCACCACGTGAACGCGTCGCCAAGGTCGCCCCATGGCTAACTCTTGATGGGGATCCATACCCAGCGATCGTTGATGGCAAGATTCAATGGATCATCGATGGATACACAACAAGCGCTGGCTACCCATACTCACAGACCACTTCGCTTGGCGCTGCAACTGCTGATGCGCTAACGGCAAATTCTGGCGCCATTACTCCGCAGGGAAATCAAAATATTAACTACATCCGTAACTCGGTAAAGGCAACGGTTGATGCCTATGACGGCACCGTCGTTCTCTATCAATGGGATGAGAAAGATCCAGTACTAAAGACTTGGATGAAGGCTTTCCCAAATACAGTTACTCCAAAGAGTGAGATGTCGAAAGAACTTCTCGAGCACATCCGCTATCCGGAAGATATGTTCCGTGTACAACGCGATGTACTTAGCTCATATCACGTACAAACCGCTGGAGCCTTTTACGGTGGACAAGATTTCTGGCGCGTACCGCGTGATCCTTCAACATTCGGAGCAAATGCTGGATCACAACCTCCGTACTACATGACGCTCGAAATGCCAGGTTCCGATAAACCTACATTTACTCTCACAACTCCATTTGTTCCACGTGGTGGACGTGAAAACCTTTCCGCATTCGCTGTTGTTGACTCAAATAACGGACCTAATTACGGCAAGATCACTGTTCTACAGCTACCGCGAAGCACTAACGTCGCAGGTCCTTCACAGGTTGCATCTAACTTTGAAGCGAAACCTGAAGTAGCGAATTCACTCTCGCTACTTCGCCAAGGTGGCGCTGATGTTGTCCTCGGTAACTTGTTGACGTTACCTGTTGGTGGCGGTCTGCTTTATGTTCAACCAGTTTATGTGAGAGCGACAGCAAATACTGCTGCTTATCCATTACTACAGAAAGTTCTCGTATCTTTTGGTGATGTAATCGGCTTTGATAACTCGCTCAAGGGCGCACTAGATCAAGT
>JBIIRS010000083.1:0-5437 GCA_044341425.1 Candidatus Planktophila sp.
GCCAAGAATGGTTGGACGGAGCTAAGAAGAAGTTAGATGCTGCAAAGAAGCCGGCGCAATAATGTCTCCACAATTTTCATACTCTGATTTATTGCCGATCGGCGAAGATAAAACTAAGTACCGCAATATCGGAAAAGTTGGCGTTAGCGTTATCAAGCTCGGCGATCGCGAATTCTTGCAAGTCGCTCCCGAAGCTCTAACTCTTCTCACCGAAACTGCGATCCACGATATTTCGCATTACCTGCGTGCAGAGCACCTGCAACAACTTGCAAATATCTTGAAGGATCCAGAAGCCTCACCAAATGATCGCTTTGTAGCCCTTGATCTACTAAAGAACGCAAATATTTCAGCAGGTGGAATTCTGCCGATGTGCCAAGACACCGGCACCGCACTTGTGATGGGCAAGAAGGGTCAATATGTATTGACCACTGCCAAAGATGAAGTTGCGATATCGCAAGGTATTTACGATGCTTACACAAAGTTAAACCTGCGTTATTCGCAGATGGCTCCTGTCACCACATGGGATGAGAAGAACACTGGCAATAACTTGCCTGCTCAGATCGAAATCTTTGCTGACTCTGATCACCAAGATGAGTACAACTTCATGTTTATCGCCAAAGGTGGCGGTAGCGCCAATAAATCATTCTTATATCAAGAGACTAAAGCGGTTCTAAATCCCAAGTCATTTATGACTTGGCTCGATGAAAAGCTCCGTTCCATCGGCACTGCAGCATGTCCTCCGTATCACTTGGCTATTGTCATAGGTGGAACAAGTGCAGAGCACACGGTTAAGACTGCAAAGCTCGCCAGCACTAAGTATTTAGATTCACTTCCAACATCAGGAGATGCCACAACCGGCCATGGTTTCCGCGATCTTGAACTAGAGAAAGAAGTTCTCAAGCTAACTCGCACCTTAGGTATCGGCGCACAATTTGGCGGAAAGTACTTCTGCCACGATGTACGCGTTGTTCGCCTGCCCCGTCACGGTGCATCGCTGCCGATTGCGATTGCAGTTTCTTGTTCAGCAGATCGCCAGGCAAAGGCGAAGATCACTAAAGATGGCATCTTCCTTGAAGAGTTAGAGCGCGATCCAGCACATTTCTTACCCGAAACAACTGATTCCCACTTGGACGATAACGTTGTAAAGATTGATTTAAATCAGCCGATGGATGCGGTGCGTGCCGAACTTTCTAAGCACCCAGTTAAGACTCGTGTTTCACTAACTGGAACAATCGTTGTGGCGCGCGACTTGGCACATGCACGAATCAAAGAAGGCCTTGATGCGGGCAAAGGCCTGCCGCAATATATGAAGGATTACGCCGTTTACTACGCAGGTCCTGCCAAGACTCCAACAGGTTTTGCATCTGGTTCATTTGGTCCAACAACTGCAGGTCGCATGGATTCTTACGTTGATCAATTCCAGGCAGCCGGTGGATCTTTTGTAATGCTTGCTAAAGGAAATCGCTCTAAAGCGGTAACCGATGCCTGCAAATCACATGGTGGTTTTTACTTGGGATCAATCGGCGGACCCGCTGCGCGCCTTGCCCAGGATTGCATTAAGAAAGTTGAAGTTCTGGATTTTGATGATCTCGGAATGGAAGCAGTCTACAAAATAGATGTTGTAGATTTCCCAGCGTTTATTGTTGTAGACGATAAAGGAAATGATTTCTTTGCGGAGACTTCAAAGCCTTTGATGATTGGCAAAAGAGCCGAAGTTTAGTTTTTAGTAGTAATTGCTGCGTTTGAACTTAGCCCATGCTTTACATGGGTTGTCATAACGCGCTTCGATATAGCGAAGACCCCAACGGATCTGTGTGACCGGGTTGGTGCGCCAATCGGTTGAAACTACATCCATGCGTGATGCCGGCAGAGCTTGCGGAATTCCATGTGCGCCAGAGACTTTATTGCGAGCCTTGTAATTCCAGTGGCTCTCTTTAGTCCAAAGTCGGTTAAGGCAGAGGTACTGATCTTCGCCCCAGGCATATTCAGTTAACGCGATCGCCTTTGCAGCTTTCTTGGCGCCGATGATTGTACGAGCGGCTTCAACTTGCTGGCTAACTGCGGCAGCGAGCGCCATCTGTGAAGCGAAGAGATCGGCCTTCTTATCGAGCTGGGTGTAAATGGCTGCGCCTTCTGAAAGATCTACTTCAAAGCTAAAACTGACTGTCTTCATCAACTTCGCCGAAGTAGGCAAGGCCAGACTTGTAGTCGTTGGGAAATCGAGACCGTTGGCCGTTGGTTGGGCGGCGGTTGTCAGGATGAAGGTGGCAACCAGAGTCCAAAGGGCGCGCGACTTAAAGCGATTGGAGCGCGTAAGTGAATACGTACTCGACTTCTTTCTTGCCATCGTTGCCTCCTTCGCTGCTCTCGTTTGCTTCCTGGGCCCGTGGCGCATCGACCTAAAAATAGGTTGATGACCTGCGGGGAATGCCATAAGAGTGGCAAGTGGGGTGAGATGTCGCAAATTAAAGTCTGCGTGTGGCGTAAATTCTCAGGAAAGTCGTGGGCTGTGGACGAGCAAAAGTCCTGCTCAGTTAGGGCGAAGTCCGTAATGTCCGAATTGTGAGTGTGAGATTTAAAAGAGGCACCCCTTGGGAGCCCCGGCGGCTCTAAGAGATCGGCCCCTCAAGCATCTCGGTAACCAGGGCGGCGATCGGCGAGCGCTCGCTCCGGGTCAGGGTCACGTGGGCAAAGAGCGGGTGGCCTTTGAGGGTTTCCACGACCGCGACAACGCCATCGTGGCGCCCCACCCGCAAGTTGTCGCGCTGGGCGACGTCGTGGGTCAGCACAACTCGTGAGGACTGGCCGATTCGGGACAGGACGGTGAGCAAGACGCCGCGTTCGAGCGACTGGGCTTCGTCAACAATCACAAAAGAGTCATGGAGCGAACGTCCGCGAATGTGGGTCAGCGGCAAAACTTCGATTAACCCGCGCGCCATCACTTCTTCGATCACCGCTTCCGAAACCAGTGCGCCTAAAGTGTCGAAGACCGCTTGGGCCCAAGGTGACATCTTCTCGCCTTCGCTGCCCGGCAAGTAGCCAAGCTCTTGGCCGCCGACGGGATAGAGGGGACGGAAGATGATTACCTTTTTATGGAGACGCTTTTCCATAACCGCTTCAAGGCCTGCGCAAAGTGCGAGCGCTGACTTTCCGGTTCCGGCGCGACCACCAAGGGAGACGATTCCGATTTCGGGATCTAATAAAAGGTCGAGCGCAATCCGTTGTTCGGCCGAGCGACCGTGAAGACCAAAGGCGTTGCGATCACCGCGCACCAACTGCAGGCGCTTATCGGCGGTTACTCGGGCCAGGGCGCTACCTTTTTCAGAATGTAAAACGATTCCGGTGTGGACTGGCAATTGATGTGCGGCTTCATGGTCTGCGCGATCTGAGGCATAGAGCTCATCAATAATGTTGTGACCGCAATCAGCTTCTTCGATGCCGGTCCAACCGCTATTGGAAACGAGTTCGGCTAAATACTCTTGGGCTTCAACGCCAACGGAAGATGCCTTAACGCGAAGTGGCAGATCTTTGGTAACTAGAACAACTTGTTTTCCATCGGACATTAAATTCTTTGCGATCGCCAGGATGCGCGAATCGTTTGTGCCATCGCGCAAGAAACCGTGCGGCAAGGTACTCAAATCGGTGTGGTTTAACTCAACTGAGAGCGTGCCGCCTTCTGGGGTAATCACTAGTGGTTGATCGAGGCGGCCGTGTGAAACACGTAAATCATCAAGGGTACGAAGTGCGGCGCGGGCAAAGTATCCGAGTTCTGGATGATCGCGCTTGGTCTCTAACTCACCAATTACTGCGATTGGGATGATGACTTCATGCTCTTCAAATTTCGAGAGCGCGTTCGGATCTGCCAGGAGAACGCTGGTATCTATGACGTAAGTCTTTATTAAATTCTTTTTCTTACTCGAAGATACTGGAGTAGCCAATGGCCATCTCTCGCATTCTTTTTAGTTGTATCCGATGGGACTTGCTTCTGACTAGAAAAAGATAGAACTCAGGGCCCGGCTTTTAGGTGCGACACGCCATAGCTATTTATTAACGATTAGTTAATTCAAACCTTTGCTCATGCCCCAAGTCGACGTTGGCGCTGTGAATATGCGCGAAGTGCGCGCAAGAAATCAACGCGACGAAAGTCAGGCCAATAGGCTTCACAGAAATAGAACTCTGACAAGGCGCTCTGCCACAATAAAAAACCACCAAGGCGTTGCTCACCCGATGTGCGGATTAAAAGTTCCGGGTCTGGTTGGCCTGCGGTGTAAAGAAACTTCGATATTTCATCGGCACTTAAATCATTAGTAGCGGCTTCAAGCGTTGCCCCATGTGAGCTCTTATCTTGCATATATCCCTTAACAGCATCGACGATCTCACGCCGCCCGCCATAGCCAATCGCAACGTTTACTTCGACTCCGCCGTTGATTACTGGCGGAAGGCTCGCCAGTTTTTCACTTAGCCAAGGTGGCAATAGATCTAGTGCACCCACCGCTTTGATACTCCACTTACCGGTTGCACAGAGTTCATCGACGGTATCGCCAATAATCTTGAGCAAACCATCTAACTCTTCAGGGGTGCGCTTAAAGTTTTCAGTCGATAACAGCCATAGCGTTACAACTTCTACTTGGGCTTCATCGCACCAGCCGAGAAATTCCACGATCTTGCTCGCACCACGGCGATGGCCTTTTGGGTCATTCAGGCTTGGATTCTCTTTCGCAAAACGACGGTTGCCATCGAGGATTACTCCAACATGGCGCGGGGTCTTTGAGAAATCTAGATCCTTAACAATCCGCCACTCATAAAGTGGATAGAGCGCAGATTTAATTGCGTTACGAATAGGTCTTAACAATTTTGCGCTCTGCAATAAATGAAGCAATTGGCAAAGTGCCAGCTAGAGCCAGCCAGATAACGCGGCGCAACTCCCAGCGCGCTTTTACGGAAAATTGGATCGCAGCTAAAAGGTAAACGGCATAAACCCAGCCATGAACAAAGGGAATCCAGGCGACTTTGGCTTTCCAGTCTTCATTGTTAAATAGATAAGCCACTGGCAGATCAACAAACCAGAGAAGCAGGGACATAACTCCGGCGATTACCGCCATTACTCGAAATCTCTTAACTGCACCGCTCATGGCTTAATACTACGGCGATAGAAGGGAAGGTAAAGAACTATTGCGGCCATAAGCCACCAGATCGCTACATAGGAAATATGTTGCCAGTAATAACCGGCCACTTTGGAAACTGGAGGAGCTGCAACCACGCGTTCGCGGATTAATTCACCAGCACTGGTCTTCTCAGATTTTGCGACAACAAATCCGTCATATAACTCAAGATCTGTAAGGCCAACGATCACACTGCTATCAAGGCGAGAGATAACCCCAGGCACATTGTCTGCGCGATCATCGTTTTGATGTGGCTGCATAGCACCAACAATTTC
>JBIIRS010000084.1:0-5387 GCA_044341425.1 Candidatus Planktophila sp.
TATCGCACTCGGTATCGGCGGACTACCACGCGGACGTATCGTAGAAATCTACGGACCAGAATCTTCAGGTAAGACAACTCTTACCTTGCACGCAATTGCAAATGCCCAAAAGGCCGGCGGTATCTGCGCATTTATCGATGCAGAGCACGCATTCGATGCAGAGTACGCAAAGAAGCTCGGCGTTGATATCGATGCACTTCTTGTCTCACAACCAGACACTGGCGAACAAGCGCTAGAAATCATGGATATGTTGATCCGTTCTGGCGCACTTGATCTCGTTGTCGTCGACTCAGTTGCTGCACTTGTGCCACGCGCTGAAATCGAAGGCGAGATGGGCGATTCACATATGGGCTTGCAAGCACGCCTTATGTCACAAGCGCTCCGCAAGATCACCGGTGCACTTCACCAATCAAAGACAACTGCTATCTTCATCAACCAGCTCCGCGAAAAGATCGGTGTCTTCTTCGGTTCACCTGAGACAACAACCGGTGGTAAAGCACTTAAGTTCTACGCATCAGTTCGCCTCGACATTCGTCGTATCGAAACTCTTAAGGATGGCACCGAATCCGTCGGTAACCGTACTCGCGTAAAGGTCGTCAAGAACAAGATGGCTCCACCATTTAAGCAAGCCGAGTTCGACATCATCTACGGAACAGGTATTTCACGTGAAGGCTCACTCATCGACCTCGGCGTTGAAATCGGCGTAGTTAAGAAAGCCGGCGCTTGGTACACATACGAAGCAGATCAATTGGGACAGGGCAAGGAAAATTCTCGTGCATTCCTTCTCGATAACCCAGATCTAGCAAATGAGATCGAGACCAAGATCCGCGCACACTTTGTGCCGATCGAAGTTGATGCCGAGCTCGTTGCGGCGATCGATGAAGCTGCAGCAGAGGTTGATTTCTAATTAGCCTTGAGTTTGTAAAGGTTCCTAGATCTTCTAAGAACGGTGGCGAAGGCTCCGACCCTTACGAAGTAGCACACACCATTGCGCTAAACGCTCTGGTTACCCGTGCGAAAAGTAAGGGCGAGCTTCTCGCTCACCTTAAGACCCGTGGCGTAGAAGATGATGTTGCGCAAGCAATTATCTTCCGGTTGCAAGAGGCCGGCCTCGTTAACGATGAAGAGTTTGCTAAAGCCTGGGCTCAGTCGCGCCATAACCATAAGAAGATCTCTAAGCGCATCATTGCGGGGGAGCTTCGCCAAAAGGGCGTGATGCAGAGCGCGATCGATGAAGCACTTGATGAGATCGATGACGGCTCTGAATACCGCAGCGCTTTTGATTTGGCGTTTAAAAAGTACAACACCATGTCACGCCTTGAACCAGAAGTTCAGATCAGGCGCATTCAATCACTCTTGCAGCGTAAGGGTTTTGGTTTTGGAACCATCTCTCAGGTCTTGAAAGAGCTAGACCTGCTTAACAACTAACTCTTAGCTAGATGCTCCGTAAGGCGTGCAGCGGTTGCAACAACTGCTGCGGCATGTACACGACCTGGCTGGCGGCCTAAGCGTTCAATAGGGCCAGAGATCGAAACAGCGGCAATGACTTTTCCATTAGGGCCTTTAACTGGAGCGCTAACTGATGCCACGCCAGCTTCACGCTCTCCAACAGATTGCGCCCATCCGCGGCGACGATCCGCAGATAAGTGGGCGGCGGTAAAGCGAGCGTTCTTAAGTCCGCGATGAATCTTTTCAGAATCTTCCCAAGCCAATAAAATTTGCGCAGCAGAACCTGCCTGCATTGTGAGCGATGCTCCAACTGGAACAGAGTCGCGAAGTCCAGATAAACGTTCAGCAACAGCGACGCAGATTCGGATATCTCCTTGGCGGCGGTACAACTGAGCGGATTCACCAGTTGCATCGCGCAACGCCGCGAGTGCTGGGGCAGCAGCGGCCAATAAGCGATCTTCACCTGCAGCGGCGGCTAGTTCGGAAGAACGAGGACCAAGAACGAAACGGCCCTGCAGATCGCGCGTCACAAGGCGATGGTGCTCAAGGGCAACTGCTAGACGGTGGGCTGTTGGGCGAGCGATCCCGGTTGCGGCAACGAGTTCTGCCAGCGAATGAGGGCCTGATTCGAGCGTACCTAGAATGGTTACCGCTTTATCTAGAACGCCAACTCCGCTATTCTTCTTCTCCACACAGTGAGATTAGCATCCCATTTAATGAGATGCAAGATTTAAAGGAAGAAGAGCATGGGTAAAACTCTGGCAGAGAAGATTTGGGAAGACCACGTCGTACGTTCGGCAGATGGTGAGCCTGATCTTCTTTACATCGATCTGCAATTAGTTCACGAAGTTACAAGTGCGCAAGCATTTGATGGCCTGCGCCTTGCTGGACGCAAAGTGCGCCGCCCTGATCTAACTATTGCGACTGAAGATCACAACACCCCAACGCTCGATATTTTAAAGCCGATCGCAGATCCAGTTTCAAAGCTGCAGATAGATACCTTGCGCAATAATGCAAAAGAATTCGGAATTCGTATCCACTCACTTGGCGATGCCGATCAAGGCGTTGTTCACGTGGTTGGACCACAACTCGGAATCACCCAACCTGGGATGACAATTGTTTGCGGAGATTCACACACCTCAACACATGGCGCATTTGGTGCGATTGCATTCGGTATTGGCACATCTGAAGTTGAACACGTACTTGCTACACAGACTCTGCCATCAAACCGTCCTAAGACAATGGCGATCAACGTTGAAGGAACTCTAAAGACTGGCGTAACGGCGAAAGATATTATCTTGGCGATCATCGCCCAGATTGGTACTGGCGGGGGACAGGGTTACATCATCGAGTACCGCGGCTCTGCTATTCGCGAACTTTCGATGGAAGGTCGCATGACTGTTTGCAACATGTCTATCGAAGCCGGTGCACGCGCTGGGTTGATCGCACCAGATCAGAAGACCTTTGATTACATCAAGGGCAAGCCACATGCTCCAGAAGATTTCGAGACTGCGCAGAAGTATTGGGAGACGCTCTTTACAGATAGCGATGCCAAGTTTGATGTCGAGATCACACTTGATGGCAATACGCTTGAGCCATTTGTAACTTGGGGAACTAACCCAGGACAAGGTTTGCCACTGAATGCATCTGTGCCAAATCCAGAAGATATTAAAGACTCTGAAGAACGTGGCGCAGCAGAACGCGCACTTGAATACATGGGACTTACCGCTGGTACACCACTGAAAAAGATAGCAATTGATACTGTTTTCTTGGGCTCTTGCACCAATGGCCGCATCGAAGATCTACGCGCGGCAGCATCAGTAATTGAAGGTAAGAAGATTGCACCGAAACTTCGCATGTTGGTTGTGCCTGGATCAGAGCGCGTTCGCCAGCAAGCGATGAAAGAAGGCTTGGATAAAGTCTTCCTAGATTTCGGTGCCGAATGGCGTAACGCCGGTTGTTCAATGTGTCTCGGAATGAACCCAGATCAACTAGCTGTGGGAGAGCGTTCTGCATCAACTTCCAACAGAAACTTTGAAGGCCGCCAAGGTAAAGGCGGACGCACCCACTTAGTTAGCCCACTAGTTGCAGCAGCGACCGCAATTCGCGGCACGCTCTCATCACCGGCAGATTTGTAAGAAAGGGAAATGGCCATGGAGAAGTTCGTTAAACACACAGGCACAGCCATTCCGCTACGTCGCAGCAATGTTGATACCGATCAGATCATTCCTGCCGTTTACCTAAAGCGCGTTACTCGCAGCGGCTTTGAAGATGGGTTATTTGCTGCTTGGCGCAATGATCCAGAGTTTGTACTTAACCAACCGCAATACAAGAGCGGAACCATCTTGGTTGCCGGCCCTGAATTCGGCACCGGTTCATCCCGCGAGCACGCGGTTTGGGCGCTACAGAACTATGGTTTCAAAGTTGTAATCTCAAGCCGTTTCGCCGATATCTTCCGCGGTAACTCACTTAAGGGCGGGCTGCTAACCGTGATCCTTCCTCAGGAAGCAGTGGAAGCGATCTGGACAACTATTGAGAGCGATCCAACAACTTCAATCACGGTAGATCTAGAAACGCGCACCGTTTCATATGGGTCAACAACTGTCGCCTTCGAACTCGATGACTACACCCGCTGGCGCTTGATGGAAGGCCTAGATGACATTGGTTTGACGTTAAAGCACACTGATGCGATCGATTCCTTCGAAGCAAAGCGCCCGTCTTACAAGCCAAAAACACTGCCAATTCGCATTTAATTCGCAGAGAAAAAATCTTCACGAGAATTTAAGCGTGAAAACCAGCGTAAAACGCTCACTTCGTAGATGGGGTGAGCGTTTTCTGTTCAACCCTCAACTTGTAAATGAGAGTTTTTTACGCGTAAAAAGTGCGATTTCTTGAAAATATTAAATTGCGACACGCCCGCGTTAATATCGCTATCACCCTATTAAAAGGTTTAAGTTTTAGCCACAAGTTAAGCGAACGCTTAATTTACGCTTAAATCTAAGGGGATTTAGATGAATAAGGCCCAGTTCATTGCCGCGTTGGCCCCACACTTCAACGACAGCAAGAAGGAAGCAGCACACGCTGTAGAAATCGTTTTCGACACAATTACACGCACCATGTCAAAGGGTGAAGATGTAATGATCAACGATTTCGGTAAGTTCAAGAAGGTTGATCGCAAGGCACGTATGGGACGTAACCCATTCACAGGCGAGACAATCAAGATCAAAGCTTCAAAGAAGGCTCGCTTCTTGCCTGCAAAGGGTTTGAAGGATGTCATCTCAGGTGAGCGCAAGCTAGGACCGGCTCCAAAGCCAGAACCAAAGCCTGTTGCAAAGCCAGCAGCTAAGAAGGCTGCTCCAAAGAAGGCCGCTAAGAAGTCAGCAAAGAAGTCAGCACCTAAGAAGGCCGCTAAGAAGAAGTCAGCACCTAAGAAGGCTGCAAAGAAGGTTGTAAAGAAGAAGAAGTAATTCTTTCTCACTTTATTAAACTTTATAGAACTGGGGTCAGCGATTGCTGGCCCCAGTTTTTCTTTGCCCACTAATATTGCGTTATGGCTCAAATGCGCGTTTCATATGCGCCACCGACTGGCTATCCACTTGGAACAAATAGAACATTTAAAATTTGCGCTGGAATATTGATCCCAATAATTAATGTAATTACAAAGCGCACCTGGATTGGCGCCGAAAACATTCCGAAGACTGGCGCGGTAATAGTTGCTAATAACCATCTCTCATATTTTGATGTTTTAAATTTTGCGCACTTTCTCTTTATGAACGGCCGAGCCCCACGTTTCTTAGGCAAAGTTGGCGTATTTAAAGTTCCAATCATCGGCCGTATTCTGCTGGCAGCCGGTCAGGTTCCGGTAGAACGTGAAACCCCAAATGCAGGCAAGGCGGTAGACCATGCCAAACGACTTCTTGAAGCAGGACATTTACTTG
>JBIIRS010000085.1:0-5344 GCA_044341425.1 Candidatus Planktophila sp.
GCCAGTTGCCTTGCTAACAAATGGAACTGTGCGCGAAGCGCGCGGATTGGCTTCGAGCACATAGAGAATCTCATCGGCCATTGCGAATTGAATATTTATTAAGCCTAGTACGCCGACGCCTTGAGCAATCTTCACAGTTGCTTCGCGGATAGCCTTTTGCTGCGCAGGTGTGATTGTCATTGCAGGTAGAACGCAAGCGCTATCTCCTGAGTGAATTCCCGCTTCCTCAATATGTTCCATGATGCCACCTAGGAAAAGTTCTTCGCCATCAAATAGCGCATCTACATCCAGCTCAATAGCGCTATCTAAGAAACGATCAACTAAGACTGGATGATCTGGCGTTATATCGGTAGCTCTGGCGATAAAGCCAGCCAGCGCTGCATCGTCATAGACGATCTCCATACCGCGGCCACCTAAAACAAATGAAGGGCGAACAAGTACTGGATAACCAATTCGGGATGCAATTGATTGTGCTTCAAGTTGAGAAGCAGCCATTCCGAATTCCGGAGCGAGCAGTGATTGCTCTGCAAGAACTTGGCCAAACGCGCCACGTTCTTCAGCGAGATTGATTGCCTCAGGTGATGTTCCCAGAATCGTTACACCTGCAGCTTTTAACCCTGCCGCCAAACCAAGTGGAGTCTGTCCACCTAACTGAGTGATTACGCCTAGGACCGGACCAGCCAGAGTTTCGGCGTGAACAACTTCTAAAACATCTTCCAAAGTAAGCGGTTCAAAGTAGAGGCGATCTGATGTGTCGTAATCTGTAGAAACAGTCTCGGGATTACAGTTGATCATCACAGTCTCAAATCCTGCTTCGCGCAGAGTAAATGATGCGTGAACGCAGGAATAATCGAATTCGATTCCTTGGCCGATGCGATTTGGTCCACTACCCAAGATGATTACAGCAGGTTTGCTGCGTGCTCGAACTTCAGTCTCTTCTTCGTAACTTGAGTAGTGGTACGGAGTAAAGGCCTCGAATTCAGCAGCACAAGTATCGACAGTCTTATAAACCGGTCTGACACCTAGGTGATAACGAGCCTTGCGAATATCTTCATCCGCAACTCCACGAAGCGCCGCTATTTGAAGATCGGAGAAGCCCATCTCTTTAGCGCTACGTAAGAACTCTTCGCTTATTTCGCCAGGTTGTGCAATCTCTCGCGCCCGTTCATTTATCAACTGCAATTGATGCAAGAACCAGCGGTCAATCTTGGTGGCTGCGAATACCTCTTCCATATCTGCGCCGGCCCAAAGCGCGAGCTGTACTTGCTGCAGACGGTACTCAGTAGGAATAACCATTGCCTTAAGTAGATGTGGCAGATCGATCTTAAAAAGATCGGTAGGAAATGTGAAGATCGCTTCCTTGCGCTCTAGCGATCGCAAAGCTTTCATTAGCGCTTCTGGAAATGAGCGGCCGATCGCCATAGCTTCGCCAACGCTCTTCATCGTTGTAGTGAGCCTTGGATCAGCATCAGCAAATTTCTCAAAGGCAAAGCGCGGCGCTTTCACAACAATGTAATCAAGGGTTGGCTCGAAAGAGGCTGGAGTTACTTGTGTAATGTCATTTTTTATCTCATCAAGGGTGTAACCAATCGCCAACTTGGTTGCGATCTTTGCAATGGGAAACCCAGTTGCCTTAGAAGCCAACGCGCTAGACCGTGAGACGCGTGGATTCATCTCAATCACAATAATGCGACCATCATCTGGATTTACTGCGAATTGGATATTGCAGCCACCTGTCGCTACTCCCACTTCGCGAATAATATCGATGGAAAGATTACGAAGTTTTTGAAACTCAACGTCTGTAAGGGTCAGCGCTGGAGCTACGGTAATTGAATCTCCAGTGTGAACACCCATCGGATCAATATTCTCAATGCTGCAGACGATAACCACGTTATCTGATTTATCGCGCATTACTTCGAGTTCGTACTCTTTCCAACCAATGATTGACTCTTCAAGGAGAACTTCAGTTGTGGGACTATGGCGCAGACCTGCGCCCGCGATCTGTCGCAAACCCTCTTCTTCAAATGCGATTCCGGATCCGAGTCCACCCATTGTGAATGAGGGGCGAACCACAACCGGATATTTGAGAATTGCAGCGCCGGCAATTACCTCTTCCATGGTGTGGCAGATAATCGATTTCGCCGATTCTCCCCCGATTTTCTCGACGATGGTGCGGAAGATTTCACGATTTTCGCCGCGCTCGATCGCATCAACATCGGCGCCAATTAACTGAGCGCCATAGCGTTGCAAAGTTCCAGCCTTATGAAGACCAATCGCTGCATTAAGGGCAGTTTGCCCGCCGAGAGTTGCAAGGACTGCATCAGGGCGTTCCTTTGCGATAATTCGTTCGATAAACTCAGGAGTAATTGGTTCGATATAGGTCGCATCGGCAAACTCTGGATCGGTCATGATCGTGGCTGGATTCGAGTTGACTAGAACTACCCGAATTCCTTCAGCGCGCAATACCCGACAGGCCTGAGTTCCCGAATAATCGAATTCGCAAGCTTGGCCAATAACAATCGGTCCGGAACCGATTACAAGTACGCTCTTTATTGAGGTATCGCGAGGCATTAGATCGCCACCTTTGATCTTGGATATCGCTGCATTAACTCAATGAAGCGATCAAATAAGTAAGCAGCATCGTGTGGACCGGCAGCTGCTTCAGGGTGATACTGAACGCTAAATGCGCCTCGCTCCAACAATTGCAAACCTTCAACTACTCCATCATTTAGCCCCAGGTGTGTTACTTCGCCAGCGCCAAAGACTGTATTGAAAGTTCCTTCAGTTGGGGCTTTAATTGCAAATCCATGATTATGCGCGGTGATTTCTACCTTGCCAGTTCGCTTATCAATGACCGGTTGGTTAATTCCGCGATGTCCAAATTGCAACTTATACGATTCGAAACCCAGTGCGCGTCCCAGAATTTGATGTCCGAAACAAATTCCAAAGATCGGTATCTGCTCCAGCAAGATATCTCTAACTAAATCAACGACATCGTTCATCGTTGAGGGATCCCCTGGGCCGTTAGATAAGAAGACACCATCTGGCGAGATTGCCATGATCTGTTCGAGAGTTGAGTTGTATGGCATGACATGGACTTCTACCCCACGCTGGGCTAATGCGCGAGGCGTGGCTCCCTTTATTCCAAGATCAAGTGCAGCAACGGTGAATCTCTTCTCTCCAATTGCTGAGACGATATAAGTCTCCTTGGTGGAAACATCTTCGCTCAAATAGGCGCCGCTCATCTGTGTGGTCTTACGCACCTCGACAACCATTTCTTCTTTACTTAACTCTTCACCGGAGAAAATTCCAACTCGCATAGCACCACGGTCGCGTAAATGGCGAGTTAATGCGCGGGTATCAATATCTTGAATTCCCACAATATTCTGATCGATCAACTCTGCTTCCAGATCTTTCTCACTGCGCCAGTTGCTCGTTAAAGTAGAGGGATTTCGTACAACAAAACCGGCCACCCAGATCTTGCTTGATTCATTATCTGTTGAGTTAACGCCAGTATTTCCAATATGAGGTGAGGTCATAACAACTACTTGGCGATGGTAGCTAGGGTCGGTAAGCGTTTCTTGATAGCCAGTCATCCCGGTTTGAAAAACTGCTTCGCCGAAAGTTCGCCCTGACGCCGCCCAAGATTTACCCTCGAAGATACGTCCATCATCTAGAACAAGGTAGGCCTTACTCATCTCGAGCTGCCTCCTTGCGATTCTGAACTTGAACCGTTGCTATGTATCGATGTTAGTTGTCCAGCCAAATAGGTCGGAATACCACGGAAGAACGTTGCCTGAACTACCCCGGAAAGTTCCATTCCATGGAATGGAGTATTGCGACTGCGAGAGGCAACCAGGTCGCGATCTACCCGGTAAGTCTGGGTCGGGTTGATCACAGTTAGGTGCGCAGGGGCGCCGACTTCGATCTTGCCTCCATGGGTCTCATACCCTGCGATCCGAGCAGGTGCGCGACTCATACGATCTGCAACGCCCTCCCAAGTTAAGAGGCCGGTCTGCACCATCGTTTGGTTAACAATCGAGAGCGCGCTTTCTAAACCAAGCATTCCAAATGCAGCCTCTTGCCACTCGCACTCTTTCGCTTCCGCTGGATGAGGGGCGTGATCTGTTGCAACGATATCGATTGTTCCATCGGCTAAACCTTCACGTAACGCTTCAACATCTCTCTGAGTGCGCAGTGGAGGATTAACCTTGAAGATCGGATCATAACTATTTGCATAGTCATCGGTCAGTAGTAAGTGATGCGGGGTTACTTCCGCGGTCACATTAATTCCGCGGGCCTTTGCCCACCGAATAATGTCTACGCCACCTGCAGTTGTTAAATGGCAGATATGCAGCCTTGATTGCACATGATCGGCAAGCAGAACATCTCTGGCAATAATTGCCTCTTCGGCAACTGCTGGCCAACCTTTCAAACCTAAGCGAGATGAGATCTCACCCTCGTTCATCTGCGAACCCATCGTGAGAGCCGGCTCTTGCGCATGTTGTGCAATTACACCACCGAACTTCTTTACATACTCAAGCGCTCTACGCATTACCAGTGGATCGTGCACACAGTTTCCGTCATCACTAAATACGCGAACTCGCGCATTTGAATCCGCCATCGCACCGATCTCAGAGAGCGCTTGGCCGTTCAAACCCTGCGTGACCGCACCGATTGGGAAGACATCAACGAATCCAGCGTTCTGTCCGAGTGCATAAACCTGTTCAACCACACCTGCAGTATCAGCAACCGGTGAAGTATTTGCCATCGCAGAGATTGCAACGTAACCGCCCTTTGCTGCCGCCATAGAACCAGATAAAACTGTTTCAGCATCTTCCTTGCCCGGTTCGCGAAGATGGGTATGAAGATCTACTAAACCAGGAAGAACCACCGAACCCTGGAGATCAACAACCTGGTCGTTGGAGTTCTTCGCAAGTGTTTTACCGATTGCAGTGATAACACCGTTTGCGATCTGAAGATCACTTAGCGTTCCATCTGGCAAGGTAAGCCCGGTCAACAGAAAGTTTAGATTTCTAGCGCTCATTACAAAGCACCTACCTCTCTAGTGATCCCAATAAGTTCGCCTTCCGGTGCGCCCGCTAACAACATATATAAAATAGCCATTCTTACACTGACGCCATTTGATACCTGTTCAACAATTACCGATCTTGCGCCATCTGCAGCGTCGGCGGTGATTTCGAGCCCACGGTTCATCGGACCAGGGTGCATCACAAGAGTTGAAGGTTTAAGTGATTTTACGCGATCGCTATTTAGTCCAAAGTATCTTGAATACTCGCGGGCATTAGGGAAGAACATTTCAGACATTCGCTCAAGTTGAATG
>JBIIRS010000087.1:0-5311 GCA_044341425.1 Candidatus Planktophila sp.
GCAAACCCATCCGTTGGCATCTTGGTCGCACCAAACTTTGCCATCGGTGCGGTATTAATGATGGAGTTTGCAGCCAAGGCTGCTAAGTACTTTGAATCAGCGGAAATTATTGAACTTCACCATCCAAATAAAGTTGATGCACCTTCTGGTACCGCATCGCGTACGGCAGAGCTAATGTCGAAGGCGCGCAAGGATGCCGGGCTTGGCGCTATGCCAGATGCAACTACAACTTCACTAGATGGTGCACGTGGCGCAACAGTTGGCGATATTCCAGTTCACTCAGTTCGTCTGCGCGGACTGATAGCACATCAAGAAGTTTTACTTGGTGGCTTAGGTGAGACTCTCACGATTCGCCATGACTCACTAGATCGTGCCGGATTTATGCCAGGTGTATTACTTGGTGTGCGTAGCGTTATTTCAAAACCAGGGCTGACATTCGGCCTTGAGAAATTTATGTAAGGAGCAATCAAATGGCTAAAGCAGATATCACTATGTACGGTGCTGACTGGTGCGGAGATTGCCGTCGCTCAAAGCGTCTCTTGGAAGAACTCGATGTTCAGGTAAATCACATCGATGTTGAAGCAGATAAATCAGCAGCTGCGAAGGTAATTGAGATCAACGGGGGAGCCCAGTCAATCCCGGTAATCGTATTTTCAGATGGAACACATCTAACTGAGCCTTCAGATAACGATCTCAAGGCGAAGTTACAAGCTTTAAATATTATTTAGCCACGCAATTTTGGTGATTTCGTAAACTCAATCAACCGATATGAAAAAGGGCAGCGGAAGTTGCCGCAGCTGAGATAACCACGATCGGAAACGGTGCGCGCAGAATTAGCGCGAGCACAGCCACGCCAACTCCGGCCATTCGCTGATCGGCAACGATCCGAGAATCTTGAGTAAATGACTGCACCGCAACCAGCGCGCTGAGAAGTGCAATTGGTATCAACGAATTAATCTTTAAGGCTCTTGGGTTTGAGAGCCACTTTTTTGGAACGCTGTAGCCCAGAATCTTCAGTAGAAAAGCCAGAAGGCTGGTTCCGATAACGGCGAGCCAGAACGGTTCGATCAAATTTATTTCCATATCTTGGCTCGCAATCCGAAGATCACAGCAAGAACTGCTGTTGCGATAATTGGAAAACCAGGGACAAAGTAAGGCGTCATAGCCAGTGCAAGTGCGCAAGCAGCAACGGCCAACAAACGTTCACTCTTATTTGTTAACCGTGGCCAAAGTAGGCCTAGAAATGCTGCAGGAACTGCCGCATCCAGCCCCCACGCAGCGGGATTTCCCATTGCTTGTGCACCCAGCGCCCCCGCTAAAGTAAAGAGGTTCCAAAAAACATATACGCCGATTCCAGTTAACCAGAAACCTTGGCGAGCCTCGCGAACTCCTAAGTTCTCTTGTGAAAGAGCAACGCCTGTCGATTCATCGATTGTTAATTGCGCGGCAAATATCCGCTTCAAACCGCGGACATTTAAAACCGGCGCCATACGTAGCCCATATAAAGTGTTTCGGACTCCGAGCAGAGTCGCTGTTGCGATTCCACTAAGCGCGCTACCACCTGCACCAAGGACTCCGACTACTGCAAATTGCGATGCGCCAGTAAATGTAAGAAGTGAGAGTAAGCAAGATTGCAAAACTGAAAAACCTGCCGCCACAGAGGCTGCGCCAAATGCGATCCCGTAGGCGCCTACGGTCAGCGAAACGCTGAAGGATTGCGCGGCGGTGGCGCGGTTCACTCTAGACACGGGTGCATTCTGCCCTAGATATCCTCGGTGAGGTAGCGCCATATATATAAGGTGGCGCCCATGAGCAATGAAGTAATTTTCCGCGACGATATGACCGTCGAACTCGTTAAATCCAGCGCCAGTGATGCCGATGTTATTTGGGCAGCACGCGTTTCTACTGCGGGCGAACAATCACTGGATGAGATCGGGGAAGACCCAGCGCGCTCTGCGGGGCTGATTAATTACTTGGCTCGCGAACGCCACGGCTCACCATTTGAACACACTTCAATGACTTTTTTTGTTAGCGCACCAATTTTTGTATTCCGCGAATTCATGCGCCATCGCATCGCCTCATATAACGAAGAGTCCGGCCGTTATCGTGAACTAAAACCGGTCTTCTATATCCCATCAAAAGAACGCAAACTCATTCAGGTTGGCAAGACTGGCGCATATACATTTGAAGATGGCACGAAAGAGCAGTTCGATATTTCCGTTAAAGCGATGAAAGATGCCTATTTAATTGCCTACGACAGTTATCAAAAGATGCTTGATGCCGGTGTTGCACGCGAAGTTGCACGCGTAGTTCTGCCAGTTGCTACATATTCATCTATGTATGTCTCCATGAACGCTCGCGCCTTAATGAATTTTCTCTCACTTCGCACGGCTCGCGAAGGATCGCACTTCCCAAGCTACCCACAACGTGAAATTGAGATGGTTGCCGAAAAAATGGAAGCGGAATTCGCAAAATTAATGCCACTTACCTACGGAGCCTTTGAAAAATCTGGACGGATCGCACCGTAAAACGGTAGGTTGCACCCATGACAATCGCTGCACCGTTTGGACGCATGCTCACCGCGATGGTGACCCCGTTCGATAAGGATGGCAAGATCGATTGGCCGGGAGTTGAAAAACTCGCAGCGCATCTGGTTTCAACTGGCCACGATGGAATTGCAGTCAACGGCACAACTGGCGAGGCGCCAACTACGAAATCATCTGAAAAAGAAGAGATTATCCGCGTTGTAAAAGACGTTGTTGGTCCAAAGATATTTGTTGTTTCTGGTGCTGGTGATAACGAAACAGATTATTCGATTAATCAGGCAAAGCGCACTGAAAAAGCTGGCGCAGACGGCTTGCTAATTGTTACTCCGTATTACAACAAACCACCACAAGCAGGGGTCGCAGCGCACTTTAAGGCGATTGCAGGAGCTACTGATTTACCAGTAATGATGTATGACATCCCTGGCCGTTGTGGAATTGAGATCGAACCAGACACAATTGTTAGCCTTTACGAGCACCCACAGATTGTTGCGCTCAAGGATGCCAAAGGAAATGTCGCTTCAACTTCTTGGGTAATTAAACGTTGTGGAATTCCTGTTTATTCAGGTGATGACATCCTTAACTTGCCACTGCTCTCAGTGGGTGCGGTCGGAATGGTTTCAGTTTGTGGCCACACTGTTGGAAAAGATTTAAAGGCGATGCTCGATGCTTGGTTTGCCGGAAATGCTGCGAAAGCGTTAGAGATTCACCAAAAGTTACTTCCAGTCTTTACTGGCACATTCCGCACGCAAGGTGCGATCCTCACCAAGGCAGCGCTAAATATGATGGGTCTACCTGGTGGCCATACTCGTCTTCCGCTAGTAGATGCAACCGAAGATCAGATCGTGCAATTGCGCAAAGATCTCATCGCCGGCGGTATCTCTTTATAGCTTTGATTAATACTCAATGACGCATCCCCATCCCGAACTCGGTACTCCTAGCAAATTAGTTGCAGGCGGACTTCGCATCGTCGCACTTGGCGGATTAGCCGAAATCGGTCGCAATATGACCGTCTTTGAAACAAATGGAAAGCTCTTAATTGTTGATTGTGGCGTGCTTTTTCCTGAAGAGAATCAACCAGGTATTGATTTAATCCTGCCGGACTTTAGTTACATACGCGATCGCTTAGCTGATGTCATCGGTCTGGTCTTAACGCATGGCCACGAAGATCACATTGGCGCAACCCCGTACTTACTGCGCGAACGTGGCGATATCGCGATCTATGGCTCAGCCCTTACCTTGGCGCTAGTAACTGCCAAACTTAAGGAACATCGCATCTCACCACTGACTCGCGAAGTTAAAGAGGGAATGCGCGAAGATATTGGGCCATTTGAAGTTGAATTCGTCGCGGTTAACCATTCGATTCCTGATGCACTAGCCGTTGCTATTCATACCAAAGCCGGCACAGTTCTACACACTGGTGATTTTAAAATGGATCAATTGCCATTAGATGGGCGCATTACCGATCTGCGCACCTTTGCGCGTTTAGGTGATGAAGGCGTCGATTTATTCTTAGTTGATTCAACTAACGCAGATGTGCCTGGTTTTACCCCCGCTGAACGCGAGATCATGCCAGCGCTAAATCGCGTAATTGCTGCAACCAAGAAACGCGTCATAGTGGCCTCATTTTCTTCACATGTTCACCGCGTGCAACAGGTGATCGACACTGCAGCGATGCACGATCGTAAAGTTGTATTCATTGGGCGCTCCATGGTTCGAAATATGAAGATCGCCGAAGATATGGGCTATCTAAATGTGCCTGCCGGAATTGTGATCGATGCTAAAGAGCTTGATAACTACGATGATCGCGTAGTTCTGATTTGTACTGGCTCACAAGGCGAACCAATGGCTGCCCTATCTCGAATGGCTAATGGTGATCATCAGATACGCGTTGGTGAAGGCGACACCGTTATCTTGGCTTCTTCACTTATTCCTGGCAATGAAAATTCAGTATTTAGAGTTATCAATGAATTAACTCGTTTTGGCGCCAAGGTTGTCCATAAAGCCAACGCCATGGTTCACGTCTCAGGACATGCCGCCGCAGGGGAGTTGCTCTACTGCTACAACATCGTGAAACCAAAATATGCCTTGCCGGTGCACGGCGAATGGCGCCACTTAAAGGCCAACGCAGAGCTCGCAGTTCAATCTGGAGTCCCTCGCGAAAACACCTTTATTATCGAAAATGGAATCGTGGTTGATTTAGTAGACCACGTTGCAGAAGTTGCGGGCGCTGTCCCTTGCGGATTTGTCTATGTCGACGGAGGAAGCATCGGAGATATCACCGAATCATCTTTGAAAGATCGTCGCATATTAGGAGAAGAAGGATTTATCTCTGTCGTAGTAGTAATTGAGTCACAGAGTGGAAAGATCATCGCTGGCCCCGATATCCATGCACGTGGATTTAATGAAGATGAAGCGCTCTTTGATGAAGTAAAGGAACAGATTGAAAAAGCCTTAAAGCACGCCGTTTCCGAAGGCGTAAATGGCACTCATCAACTTTCGCAAGTAGTTCGACGCACGATCGGCAGTTGGGTCGGCGGAAAACATCGCCGCCGTCCGATGATCGTTCCCGTAGTTATTGAGGTCTGACCGCTAAGATTAAAGGTGTGGCTAAGAGAAAACGCACAACTACTCGCAAATCAGGTGGCGCAGGGCAATCCGCGCTCTCATTTGTTGGGCGTTCGATTAGCGCCCTTTGGAGAACTATCGCCAAGGCGCTGGGTTCAACGGTGCGCTTCTTGGCTCGCGGTGCGCGCGACCTAGATCCC
>JBIIRS010000088.1:0-5269 GCA_044341425.1 Candidatus Planktophila sp.
ATGCAGAAATCAGAATCAGTGCGCGCATCAACGGCTGCCTTAATGCGATCAACCATTTCGCCTTTGCTAACAATCTCTTTATTCGGGCGATGGCCACAACGCTTTGCCTGCACCTGATCTTCGATATGCATCGCAGCAGCGCCAGCCTTAATCAATTCTTTAACTGTGCGCCCGATATTAAAAGCCGATGGTCCAAAACCGGTATCGGCATCAACCAATAACGGAAGATCGCAGACACCAGTTATACGACGAACATCAGTTAAGACATCTTCTAAAGTTGTAATGCCCAGATCAGGAACTCCGAGTGATCCGGCTGCGACTCCGCCGCCAGATAGATAAATTGCGCGATAGCCCGCCCGCTTGGCAAGCAGCGCATGGTTGGCATTTATTGCGCCCACAATTTGCAGCGGCTTTTCTTCCAGTAGCGCCTGCTTAAACTTGGCGCCGGCCGATTCAGGCTTCATATCCGCAGTCTACGCGCAGAATTTGCCCCAAAAATCTGTTGCCCTCGGCATAAATCACCCCCAGAATCTCGGTATGAAAGGTATGAGAAAAAGAGAACTTCTTAGCCGTCTAGCCCTTGCCGCTGCTTTAGCAATTTCTCCAATGTCTCCGGCCTCTGCCGCCGATCCATTTCCTATGCCACCAGAACCAAAGTGGTGGAAACAAACCGGCCTAACCGATATTCGCTATGGCCAATGGCTGACGTGCCGTACCGAGTGGCAGATCACTAACGATTGTATTTCAGAGATCAATCT
The DNA here is from genome assembly GCA_044341425.1 of Candidatus Planktophila sp. Classification (GTDB taxonomy): domain Bacteria; phylum Actinomycetota; class Actinomycetes; order Nanopelagicales; family Nanopelagicaceae; genus Planktophila. Next base: position 759 of record JBIIRS010000088.1, read on the forward strand.
CTATAAGTCAGATGGAACCTTAGTTGGTCCACTAACTTATGAAGTGCCCAAGGATTTTGATCCGAGTAAAGCGGTGCAGTATTGGTTGATTTCAAATACTCCTGAAGGCGAACCTGTAGAGAACTCTGCTTATGTAAAAGATTTAATACATCCAATTACTCATTGGAAATTGCCAGCAGGAATAACCAATAGCGATGGCACAGATTTGATTAACTCCTATGTCCATATTATGAGCGCTAGTTTGCAGATAAATACCACCGGATATAACCAAGATCTGAGCTCATTACCTGAAGGTTATTATTTTGAATTTAAGTTAAAGAGCTCCGGATTTTCTAAAAAAATCAAGTGGGTGCTCTCTAATGTGCGCGATCCAGAGGTAAGCGTTGCTGGCGACATAATCACCGTAAAGGGACTTCCTGAAAATAGTCCGTCTGCACAACTGGGCGATCAAGTCTGCGAGCAGAATTTATTGAAAGCAAAAACCACGAAAAGAAATATCGCGGTAAATATGATTTATTACGACGCAGGTAATAAGACAGGTGAAACTCGCCCCGATGATGTAATCCTCGGAACAAATGGTTGGTGGTGTCTAAGTGATTTCCGCTTTGATCGCGTAAACCAGCAGATCGTCGTAAAAGTTGGCAACGCTCACTTCGATGAATTCGGTAACGAGATCCAAGGTTGGATGGAGTTGAAGATTAAAGGTAACCGCGCCCGTGATTGGTGGGGCATCGACCCAGCAATTGCTGCCGGTTATGCCAAAGTGGAAGTCTCTTATCAAGATGGAACTACGAAGATAGCTACCGTTAGCGCTAAATATGATTCGAAGAACGATTGGATCAACCTGCGCGCCTACGGATTTACTTACTCCTCGCCTTCACTGGCAGTTAGTTTCAAGGGGCCAGAGCAAGCAGTAAAGCAGCCTGTGCAAGCAACTAAGACTGTGGCTGCGAGAAAGACCAGCATTACCTGCGTGAAAGGAAAGACCACCAAGAAGGTGACTGCCGTTTCACCTAAATGTCCGGCCGGCTTCAAGAAGAAGTGATTTAAAAGGGCAAAAGCCCGCAATCACATTTACTCTTAACGCATGTCGCAGCTGATCTACATCCCCTTTGATCACCTGCACCGCAATTTCGGAGCGCTTAAAAACACAAACGTTAAAGACGATGTAATCGCACTTGTTGAAAGTGCGCGGATGACCACCGGGCGCGCCTGGCATCCGCAACGCCTGCACTTTCTTATCTCTAGCGCCCGCCACTTTGCCCAATCACTTCGCGATGAGGGCTTCACCGTTGAATATGTACAAGCACCCACGACGGTAGATGGCCTCAAAGGAATTCAAAAGAAGTACGCAAAACACCAACTTGTCTGTGCTGAACCTTCATCACATCGCCAATATGCGCAGTTAAAAGAATTTGGCGCAACGTTCATAGAAAACGACTTCTTCTTAACCACCCGCAAGCACTTCTTTATCTGGGCTGATTCTCAGAAGTCATACTTAATGGAGACTTTCTATCGCGCCCAGCGTGCTCGTTTAAATATCTTGATCGATAACGGCAAACCAACTGGCGGTGCTTGGAACTTCGATAAAGAGAACCGCTTGCCTCCCCCAAAGAATTACACCTGGCCCAAATACCTAGAACATAAACCCGATGAGATAGATATCGAGGTCGGGAAAGAACTTAACTTCGCGCCGACAACTACTTGGGCAACTACTCGCAAAGGTGCGCTGGCACAGCTAAAGAACTTCATCGAAAACCACTTTGCAACTTTTGGTCCTTATGAAGATGCGATGGCGCCAGATAACTGGGCGCTACATCACTCACTTCTTAGCCCCTACTTAAATAATGGGCTGCTGCATGCCTCTGAAGTAATCGATGCGGCGGTTAAGAAGTTCAATACCGGCACCGTTCCAATCGAATCCGCCGAAGGATTTATCCGCCAAGTTATTGGCTGGCGTGAATATGTAAATGGCATGTATTGGTATTTAGGCCCTGAATACCGCGAAAACAATCAACTTAAAGCCACACGCAAATTGCTTCCGCTCTTTAGTGATCCCAGCAAGACCGATATGAACTGCGTTAAATCCATCGTTACCGATATCCAAGATCGCGCCTGGGTTCACCACATTCCACGCTTAATGGTCTTAAGCAACTTGGCGTTAATTACCGGCACCAACCCGCAAGCATTTCTTGATTGGATGCGCGAAGTATTTATCGATGCCACCGAATGGGTAATGGTTCCCAACGTTATTGGTATGGGCGTTCATGCCGATGGCGGTGCGATGATGACTAAGCCATACGCCGCAGGCGGTGCCTACATCTCGCGCATGAGCAGTTACTGCAAACCGTGTAAATACAATCCAAAACTTCGCACAGGAGAAGACGCCTGTCCATTTACAACTCTGTATTGGGATTTCCTTGATCGCCATAGCGAAACCTTTAAGAAGAACCACCGGATGAGCCAACAGATATTTGGTTTAAATCGCTTATCTGATCTGCCTGAATTAAAGGAGCGCGCTAAGGAAGTGTTAAAGGGTTTGGAAAAGGGAACAATTTAAATCTAAATCAGATTGATTTATTGCGCTTGGAAGAGATAACCCCGGTATTAAATCCCGCCAAGTTAAGTCCGCCAGCAAAGCGGGCATGCTCAATCTTTATACATTTATCTTGAACCACATTTAGCCCTGCTGCCACACCGCGCTCTGCCGATGCATCATCTGAAATACCTAGCTGCATCCAGAAAGTCTTGGCTTTAATCGCAATCGCCTCATCAAGCACACCCGGAATATCTGATGCTTTTCTAAATACATCAACAATGTCTACAGGCTCAGGGATATCAGCCAGAGACTTATAAACCTTCTGACCCAAGATCTCATCGAGCTTTGGGTTTACAAAGAATAATTTGAAGTGGGCGGCAGATAACAAATAGGTAGCAACAAAGTAACTAGCTCGTGACGGGTTATCTGATGCACCAACAATTGCCACCGTCTTGGCATCTTGCATATATTGCAAACGCTGCAGCGCACTTGGCTCTACATATGCCATTAGCGTGCCTTTCCTGTTGCAACAGTCAACGCCTGATCTAGATCCCACAAGATATCTTCAATATCTTCCAAACCAACGCTGATTCGAATCAAATCTTGTGGCACACCGGCTTCAAGCAACTGGTCATCAGTTAATTGACGGTGCGTGGTGCTTCCCGGATGGATAACCAGCGTGCGCACATCACCGATATTGGCAAGGTGGCTTGCTAACTGCACTGAGTTAATAAACTTTTCTCCAGTTTGGCGGCTATTGAGCGCACCTGATGCTTTAACGCCAAATGAAAATACTGATCCTGGGCCTTCTGGCAGATACTTCTTAGCGCGCGCATTGTGTGGGTGGCTCGCAAGTCCTGCGTACTTAACCCATTCAATACGTGAATCACTTTCTAGCCATTCAGAAACCGCTTTGGCATTGGCGACATGATCGCGCATACGCTGCGCCAAAGTTTCAACGCCCTGCACCAACATAAATGCTGACATCGGGCTTAGCGCTGCGCCAATATCGCGAAGTTGTTCAGAGCGAACCTTGGTCAAGAAACCAAACTCTCCAAAGTTCTCCCACCAAGAAACGCCACCGTATGAAGGAACTGGCTCGGTCATCGTTGGGAACTTGCCATTGCCCCAATTAAATTTTCCTGATTCAACGATTACGCCGCCCAAAGTGGTTCCGTGTCCGCCCAAAAACTTTGTTGCCGAGTGCAGAACAATGTCTGCGCCATATTCAATCGGGCGCACTAAGTAAGGCGTTGCCACAGTTGAATCAATGATCAAAGGCAAGCCAGCATCGTGTGCCACCTTTGCTAGCGCTTCGATATCGCCAATTTGGCAGGCCGGATTTGAAACCATTTCAGCATATACAAACTTAGTTTTATCAGTTATCGCAGCTTTAAAATCTTCAGCTTTATCGCTCTTAACAAAAGTGGTATCAACACCAAAGCGGCGCAAAGTTACATCCAGCTGAGTCAAAGTTCCGCCATATAAAGCAGATGAAGCAACAACATGATCGCCTGCGCCAACCAGCGCTGCAAAGGTTAAGAACTGCGCTGCCATTCCGCTAGATGTTGCAACGGCTCCAAGCCCACCTTCCAGGGCGGCAATCTTTTCTTCAAAGGCAGAAACAGTTGGGTTACCAATGCGGCTATAGATATTGCCGTACTTTTGTAGCGCAAAAAGATTTCCAGCATCTTCGGTATTTTCAAAGACGAAGGCAGATGATTGATAAATCGGCAACGCGCGCGCACCTGTCTGCGGATCTGGTTGTGTACCAGCGTGAAGAGCCTTTGTTTTAAAGCCCCAATTGCGTTCGCTCATATGCCAATTAAACACTACTTACCCTTGGCGGCTACAATTTGCGTGTGAGCCATAATAAATTCCACGTTACCCAAGATGAACCTCATCGTTGGCGTAATATCGAAGAGCTCGTATATAAAGATGAAGATGGCGATGCCACTTTTAAGGATGTAAC
>JBIIRS010000089.1:0-5213 GCA_044341425.1 Candidatus Planktophila sp.
ATCTTGGAGAGTGAGCTAGTCATCGCTGCAATTGCAGCATCAGCCATCGGCGTAGTTGCCGCATGATCTAGGTAGACGCTCATGGGTTGAATCTTAGTTCGTACTTAGGGCAATTCAGCGCTATGAAGGTGGGACGTATTCTCGGTAAATTAAGCACTATGCGACTCAAGATCCTAGTGATTCTCCTTGGTTTGATTGCCAGTTTCACGCCGATGACTCAAGCCCACTCTGTCTACGGCGGGATTGATGCGACAGGTTCACCACTAGTACTTACGCTTTTAACCAGTAAGGATTCGCGAACCTCATTCTGTTCGATGGCGTTATTAACCGAGCGGATCGTTGCAACAGCAGCACACTGCCTGATTGAGGACCAGGGCGTTGCTCCAAATTTAAGATGGAATATTTCTAATCTTTATGTGAGTCAACCTGGTGCAGATGTAACTAAAGATGATGTAGAAACTCGAGTACGAGTGCTCAAGGTCATCACTCGAGATGATTTTATCAATACCTGGAAACCTGAAATACGAGATTACCGTACGCAAATCAATGACATAGCTTTCTTGTTTTTAGAAAAACCACTGAAGAGTGGATATTTGGTGGAAATAGCGACTGACGAGGAAATAAATTTTGCTATTTCTCAAAGCGCCCTGGTGACACATTATGGATATGGTTTGCAAGCCCCAAATGTTCAATCCCATTCTCCTTGGATGACTCAACTTCCTTTAGTAGATAGGAGCAGTGATCATTTAGAGAAAACTAAAGTCGTGTATTCAAATGAAGGGCCAACAGCAATGTGCCCCGGTGATTCTGGCGGTCCTTGGTACATCAATGTTGGCGGGGTCATGAAAATTGCAGCAGTTCTGGTAGCGGCATCTGGATGTAGAGGGACGCCGCCTTATAGCGGGGGCACCTTGGGTACGAGGATTGCACCCTACCTTTCAATGGTGAATACCAAATGGGAAGAATTTTTACAGGCTGAAAAAGCAGATAAAGATGCCAAGCAATTGAAAATTGCGGAACTAGAGAAAATTCGATTGCAGGGTGTGTCTAATGGTAGGTACATACCACTGAGTGGCTGTCACGTGCCGGGGATAAATGCCGAATTGCAATTTCAAGATTTGGATGGAAATTGGGTGCTCGATTCGCCAGCAATGGGATGGTTACCATCTGAAGCTAGTTGCCCAAAGACCCATACAACTAGAGCTTGGGCTATTACAAAGTCGACTGAAGGCTCATTACTTCGCTGGAGATTATGGACATCTTCGTGGGAGATATTTGGCGATGTATTCAAGTGGAATCGACCAATTCAAATTCAGACACAACCTTTGATAACTTCTGAGACCGCTACGCAAAAAAGCTCTGCCGCGACGACACCGTCAGTTAAGCGAGTTTCGATAACTTGTGTAAAAGGTAAGCTGACAAAAAAAGTTTTTAACACAAAACTTCAATGCCCCAATGGTTGGAAGCAAAAGAAGAAATAAATTTAAATCAGGACCTGGATTCAACGATTGACTTAGTAGCCTGCGGCAATACGTTGAAGAGATCGCCGATAACGCCGAAATCTGCGATATCAAAGAGCGGTGCTTCAGGATCTTTATTTACGACGACGATTGTCTTGGATGTCTGCATACCTGCTCGGTGTTGGATCGCACCTGAAATTCCACAAGCTACATATAACTGTGGGCTAACGCTCTTGCCGGTCTGTCCGACTTGATGTGAATGTGGATACCAACCGGCATCAGTTGCCGCGCGTGATGCACCAACTGCGGCGCCTAGTTCGTCAGCGAATTTTTCAACCGCTGCGAAATCTCCATTTGTACCGCGCCCACCTGAAACAACGATATTTGCTTCCGTTAACTCAGGACGTCCACCTTTAACGGGAGGTTGTGATGAGGAGATCTTAGATTTCTTCGCCGCATCTGAAATTGCAGCAGTTGCGTTTTCGATCGCAGGTGTTGCAGATGTTAGATCTGCTTCCACGCTATTTGGGCGAACTGTGATGATTGGTGTTCCGTGTGAAATCTTTGAGTGAACTGTCGTTGAACCACCGAATACCAACTGGGTTGCAGTGCCATCTGCTGCGACATCGACGGCATCTGTGATGATTCCAGATTCGGTAAGCACTGCAACGCGAGCAGCAACTTCCTTACCAAAAGCGTGAGATGCAATCAGAACTGCAGAAGGAGAGTTTTCTTTGATTAGGTTCGCTAGCGCATCGGCAGATGCAGCAACGCCAAATTGCGCAAAGTCATCTGATTCCACAACCAAAACGTTGGCGATCGGACCTTGATTTACAGTTGCCGCAAGCGCTGCACCTTTACCAGCAGCAGCGAGAACAACTGCGGTTACTGAACCACTACGCGCACCAGCCGTTGCTAGCTCTGCCGTTGTTTTGCTCGCCTTTCCACCTGAAAAATCAGCGAGAATAAATACTTTGCTCATATCAACTTCTTCTCTGCTAGGAAGTTAACTAGCGCTTCTCCGCCACTACCTTCATCGGTTACTTTCACACCTGCAGCGCGTGGTGGGCGCGGGGTTGCATCGCTTACTTGTGACCAAGCGTTTTGTGCACTGGCGCCAACTGCTGCTAAATCTTTCTGTTCAATAGTCTTCTTCTTCGCTGCCATGATTCCTTTAAATGATGGGTAACGTGGTTCGTTAATCTTTTCGACAACGCTAATCACGCAAGGAAATGCCGCAGAGATTTCATCAACGCCCGCTTCTGTAACGCGGGTGATTGCAACCGTTCCGGCAGGATCAACTGTCACCTTGGAAGCGAAAGTTAACTGCGCCCAACCCAGGCGAGCGCTGATCATCGCTGGTACAACGCTCATGCGCGCATCAGTTGATTCAGTTCCACAAATTACTAAGTCATAACCGCCATCTGAAATCACTTTGGCGAGAACTGCAGATGTTGACAGTGCATCCGCACCGGCGAGCGCGCCATCAGTTACCAAGATTGCGCCATTTGCACCCATAGAAAGCGCTTTACGAACCGCCTCTGTTGCGCGTTCTGGCCCCATCGAAATCACCGTGACGGTATTTGCGCCGCCTTCTTCATTGCCTCCGTGTGCTTCTGCGATACGCAGCGCTTCTTCAACGGCATATTCATCGAGATCATTAAGTACTGCATCAACGCTTTCGCGATCGAGTACTCCATTGACCATCTTCTTCTCGGCCCATGAATCTGGAACCTGCTTTACGCATACGGCGATCTTCATAGCGCAGATGTTACTCATCAGTAGGATTATGCACAATCGCAAATCCGTAGATCACACCGATTAATGGCTCTCATATAGATAGGTGCAGGGCAAGATAGGCCCATGTTGCCAGCCGACCCTAGAACGCTCGGTGCAACCCTTACAGATGGCGGCGCAAACTTTGCGATCTGGTCTAACGCCGCAGATGCCATCGAGCTCTGTCTCTTCAATGAGGTCAATGGCAAGTTAGTTGAAACGCGTTTTGCGATGTCACATCGCAACGGCCCCATCTGGCACGGGTACTTAGCGGGAGTAAAGGCCGGACAACGTTATGGCTATCGCGTCTATGGGCCGTGGCAACCCGAGAACGGTGTGCGCTTTAACGCCGCAAAACTTTTGATCGATCCATACACCCATCAACTAGACGGCCAATTGGAATATGTCCCTGAAATTTACGGACATGTAGCAAGTGATGGCGTTGGAAGCGGCGATAACACGGTGCGCGATGATCGCGATAGCGCAGGCTCTGTTCCTTATTCCGTTGTTACAAACCATCCGGTGCGCGAGATACATCGCCCACTTGTGCCTTGGGCAAACACTTTGATTTATGAAGCCCATGTTCAAGGTTTAACTGCAAAGAATGAAGAGATCGCAGCGAATGAACGCGGGACATATAAAGCACTTGGCCATCCCAGCACGATTGCGTATTTGAAGAAATTAGGCGTTACTGCACTTGAACTTTTGCCGATTCATTCTTACTTAACCGAACCATCTATCTGGAACCGCGGCCGAAAAAACCACTGGGGCTATAACGCCATTGCCTTTAGCGCACCACATGGCGCATACGCGGCAACAGCAGATCCGATTTCAGAGTTGCAAGAAGCAGTCGATCGCTTACATGAGAACGATATTGAGGTAATTCTCGATGTGGTTTATAACCACACCGCAGAAGGCGGAGTCGGTGGACCAACGTTATCTTTTAAGGGAATCGACAATAAAGCTTGGTATCGCCAAGATAGCCAAGGCAATTACATCGATGTGACTGGTTGTGGAAATACCATAGCAAGCAGTAATCCACATGCAGTGCGCCACATTATTGATTCGCTTCGTTGGTGGGTTGAAGTAATTGGTGTTGATGGCTTTAGATTCGATTTAGCAACGGCGCTTTACACCAGCGATACCGCCTTTAATTCATCACTGATGTCGGCTATCGAATCTGATTCAGTACTTCGTAATTTCAAGATGATCGCTGAGCCCTGGGATGTAACTCGTTATTCGCTAGGTGATTTCCCGCATCCATGGCGCGAATGGAACGATGCTTATCGCGACTCGGTGCGCCAGTTCTGGTTAGGTGATTTAGCGCGCGGATACGGTGAAGGTGTGGCTGATATTGCATCGCGCATCAGCGGCTCGAGCGATATTTTCTATTTCCGCGGGCCGACTTCATCAATTAACTTCATCACCGCACACGATGGCTTTACCTTGGCTGATTTAGTTATGTACCAAGATAAACATAACGGCCCAAATCAAGAAGATAGCAAAGATGGAAATAACGACAATCGTTCTTGGAACTTAGGCGTTGAAGGACCGAGTGATGATCCGTTAGTTAAAGCTCACCGTAATCAATTAAAGAAATCAATGGCGGCGACACTGTTGCTTTCTTCAGGTGTTCCGATGATGACGATGGGCGATGAAATCGGCCGAACTCAAAACGGTTCTAATAATGGTTACTCGCTGCCCCGAGATATGAGCCCGCTTATGGAAGATAGCGAAGCAAACTTTATGGGTGGCTGGGCAAATAAATGGAAGTTAAATGAAGAAGAGACTGATCTATTCGATGCCGTTTCTGAGCTCTCCCACATTCGTAAGCAGTACCTAGAAGGTGTGGCACACGAATTCTTTACCGGCACAGTTGATGCCGGAACAAAGCGAAAAGATATCGCTTGGTTCTCACTTGGCGGACACGAGATGCACGAAGATCACTGGCAAGATGGCGAGAAGCGCAGTCTGACT
>JBIIRS010000090.1:0-5146 GCA_044341425.1 Candidatus Planktophila sp.
CTCGAAACGGTTGTTGTTCTCGCCGCCGGTGAAGGCACTCGCATGAAATCATCAACGCCCAAGGTCTTGCACGAAGTTGCAGGTCGCTCACTTGTTGGCCATGTACTTCACGCAGTTAACGCGCTCGCTCCAAAACAAGTACGCGTCGTCGTAGGCGCAGGACGCGAAGCAGTTGAAGAACACCTGCGCGAAGTCGCACCTAATGTCACAACAGTTTTCCAAGAACGTCGCGGCGGCACCGGCCATGCAACTCAGTTGGCGCTCGCCGGCACAGATATTTCAGGAACGATCTTGATCTTGGCGGGCGATACGCCGATGCTTACCGGTGAATCACTAAGACAACTTCTTGCTACTCATCACGAAGGTGGCTTCACTGCATCAGTTTTGACTGCTGAGCATCCTGATCCAACTGGTTATGGTCGCATTGTCCGCGGCGATGATGGCTCACTTCTTCGCATCGTCGAAGAACGCGATGCTGATGATTTTGTTAAGGCGATCTACGAAGTTAATTCAGGGGTTTACGCATTCGATGCCAAGAAACTCGCTAGCGCAATTGGCAAGCTAACTAACGATAATTCGCAGGGCGAGCTATATCTAACTGATGTCATCGAAATTCTGCGCAATGAGGGTGGCACCATTGCGGCGGCGCTAATTGAAGATTTCATCGAAATCTTGGGCGTTAACGATCGAGTGCAGCTAGCCGAAAGCGCTGCTTTGCTTCGCGATCGCATCAACGAAGGTTTCATGCGCGCTGGCGTAACAATTGTGGATCCAACAACAACTTGGATTGATGCAACTGCAGAGATCGCAAACGATGTAACTATCTATCCTGGAACTGCGATCTTGGGGTCTTCAAAGATCGCAACTGGCGCAGTTATTGGACCTCGCACAACGCTGGAATCTTGCAATGTTCTTGAGGGCGCGAACATCGTTGAATCAAACTGCTTTGAAGCAACTATCGGTGCCGGTGCAAACGTTGGCCCGTACTCATACTTACGTAAAGGCACAGTTCTTGGCACCGGTGCAAAGGCGGGCGCATTCGTTGAAATTAAAAATGCAAAAGTTGGAGATGGTTCTAAAGTTCCACATCTTTCATATGTGGGCGATGCCACTATCGGTGAAGGCTCAAATATTGGCGCAGCCACGATCTTTGTTAACTATGACGGTGTAGATAAGCATCACACCACTATCGGAGATCACGTCCGTATCGGTAGCGATTCGATGTTAGTTGCGCCAGTTTCAATTGGTGACGGGGCTTACACCGCTGCTGGATCTGTAATTACTGAAGATGTTCCGGCCGGTGCCATGGGTGTCGCTAGAGGTAAGCAACGAAATGTATTAGGTTGGGTCATGCGCAAGCGATCCGGCACCAAATCAGCAATTGCTGCCGAAGCTTCCGAAAAACGCGACGAGAAGAAAGGCTAATTTCCTTGAGCGAAATTCGTTTGTCCTCAGAGAAAAAACTTCGACTCTTTTCAGGCCGCGGATTTCCTGAGCTCAGCGAAGCAGTAGCCGAAGAACTTGGTATTCCGCTAACACCAACATCTGCATACGACTTTGCCAATGGCGAAATTTTTGTTCGCTTCGAAGAATCAGTTCGTGGTTGCGATGCCTTTGTAATTCAAAGTCACTCTGCCCCAGTTAATAAGCAGATCATGGAACAACTAATCATGGTCGATGCGCTAAAGCGCGCTTCAGCAAAGCGCATCACAGTTGTCGCTCCTTTCTATGGTTATGCACGTCAAGATAAGAAGCACCGTGGTCGCGAGCCAATCACTGCGCGGCTGATGGCAGATCTCTACAAAGCAGCTGGCGCAGATCGCCTGATGGTTGTTGATCTTCACACTTCACAGATCCAAGGTTTCTTTGACGGACCAGTTGATCACTTATTCGCGCTACCAATGCTGGCAAATTATGTTGGCAGCAAGGTAGATCGCAGTCGCTTAACAATTGTTTCTCCTGACTCAGGCCGCGTACGCGTTGCCGAACGCTGGTCAGAGCTTCTCGGTGGCTGCCCAATCGCATTTATCCATAAGACTCGCGATCCACGTATTCCAAATGAATCAGTTACCGGAAAAGTTGTTGGTGAAGTCGAAGGCCAGACCTGCGTAGTTATCGATGACATGATCGATACCGCCGGCACAATTACCAAAGCGGTGGATGCGCTATTTGCGGCAGGTGCAAAAGAAGTTATCGTCGCTGCAACTCACGCAGTCTTTTCCGGTCCAGCAGTTGAACGTCTAAAGGCTTCTAAGGTCACCGAAGTTGTCGTGACCGATTCACTTCCGATCGATGAAGATAAGCGCTTCGATGGGCTGACCGTCCTCTCAATTGCGCCGCTTCTGGCTCGTGCGATCCGCGAAGTCTTCGAAGATGGCTCCGTAACAAGCCTTTTTGACGGACACAGCTAAGCCGCGCTAACCTTTGCCCAGGTTTCCGGCGAGGGTGAAAAACTCCGTAATCGACGGTAAGGATTTAACTCCTGCTGGAACTTCGTGTTAAAAAAGTAAAGCCCCGAAGTATTCAGATCAAAACAAACAGGAGTAATAAAAATGGCTGAAATCAAGATCACCGGCACAACTCGCACAGAGTTCGGTAAAGGCGCATCACGTCGCGCACGCGTTGCAGGTCTAGTTCCTGCAGTTATCTACGGCCATGGCGAGAAGCCACAGCACATCACACTTCCAGCGCGCGAACTCGGCGTTGCTTTGAAGCAATCAAACGTACTTCTAGAAATCAACATTGATGGCAAGAACGAGCTAACACTGCCAAAGGCAATTGTTCGCCACCCACTTAAGCAGATCCTTGAGCACATCGACCTAGTTGCTGTTCGTCGTGGTGAAAAAGTTACTGTTGGCGTTCCTGTTCACACAGAAGGCGAACACGATCGTGACGGAATTCTTGAGCACGTTAACCACACAATTGAAGTTGAAGTTGAAGCAACTGCTATTCCTGCATTCTTCACACTTGATCTAACAGGTCTTGCAGCCGGTCAATCACTCTATGCAGAGAACGTTGCACTTCCTGCTGGCGTTAAGTTGATCTCTGACCCACGCACAATCGTGGTTCACCTATCTGAGCGTTCTACTGCGGTTGAAGAAGTTGCAGTTGTTGCACCTGCAGCAGATGCAGCAGCGGCACCAGCAGCTGATGCAGAAAAGAAAGACGCTTAAGCCTTACTCTTTACCTCGTGAGTACATCTCCTTGGATAATTGTTGGCCTCGGTAACCCGGGCGAACAATACGAAGCCACTCGCCATAACGTTGGCCAGATGGTTATTGATGAACTCGCTAAGCGTCACAACGTAAAACTCAGTACACACAAGTCACGCACCGATATCGCCGCCTACAAGTTAGGCGTCGGTGTCGATGCTTTTTCGGTGATCCTTTCAAAATCAAAGAGTTACATGAACGAATCTGGCGGGCCGATTAAGGCTCTCGCTAACTTCTATTCAGTAGAACCACAACAAGTAATTGTTCTTCATGATGAGTTAGATATTCCCTTTGCGGCAATTCGTTCCAAGATTGCTGGTGGCGATAATGGCCATAACGGTTTGAAATCACTCACCTCAGCGTTTGGCACCGCGGAGTACTACCGCGTTCGCCTTGGCATAGGTCGCCCCATGGGACAGCAAGATCCAGCCGACTTTGTATTGAAGCAATTTAGCAAGGAAGAGAAGAAAGATTTAGGAGAATTTCTAGATCGCGGAGCAGATGTTGTTGAGTCTCTTATTACTAAAGGGCTTGATCTAACTCAATCGCAATTTAATTCTTAAGCTAATTCCTGAATCAGCCGGTATTACGAAGACCCGCTGCAACACCGTTGATAGTCAGCAACAGCGCACGTACCAACATCGCATCTGGCGCTTCTCCAGCAGTGCGCACGCGGTGCAAGAGGTTTACTTGCAGCAGGTGCAGCGGGGAAAGATAAGCATCGCGCACCTGCAAGGTACGAGCCAAAATTGGTTGATCTCCCAGCAGCGTCTCTTTCTCGGTGAGCGCAAGGATCTCTTTAACCGTTAACTCAAATTCCTCAGTAATTGTGTCGAGGAAATGATGAAGTTCGGTCGGAACGAGAGTTTCCACATAACGCTTTGCAGTTACGAGATCTGTCTTAGCTAAAGTCATCTCCACATTGCTAATAAAGGTGTGGAAGAAGTGCCATTCCTTAAGCATCTTCTTTAATACATCTGATTTACCAGCCTCGCGCGCTGCCTTAAGTCCGGTGCCAACGCCGAACCAACCCGGCACGATCTGACGTGATTGGGTCCATCCAAATACCCATGGAATCGCACGCAGTGAATCAAGCCCGCCTGCAGCATCTGGGCGACGCGATGGACGTGAACCTAAGAATAGATTTCCCAGTTGTTCTACCGGAGTAGATGCATAGAAGTAAGCAGGAAGATCTGGGTGATCAATCAACTTTCGGTAGCGCGCAAAAGAGTTATCGCTAATTAAATTCATGCATTCATTCCACTGAGCTAAATCAGTTGGGCTTTGACGAGCCGCGCGGTTAAGAATCGTTGCTTCAAGAGATGCCGCAAGTGTTAACTCAACATTCTCGCGAGCAAGTGCTGGAAGTGCGTACTTGTCGCTAATAACTTCGCCTTGTTCGGTCATCTTGATCTGTCCATCAACAGAACCCCAAGGAAGCGCGACCAAAGCATCGTAAGTTGGACCGCCGCCACGGCCGACAGAACCACCGCGACCATGGAATAAACGAAGTTTTACACCGTACTTCATGGCCACATCACGCAACGCACGTTGTGCACGATGGATCTCCCACTGGCTTGTTGCAATACCTGCATCTTTATTTGAATCTGAATATCCCAACATGACTTCTTGCACATCATCGCGCAGCGCGACGAGCGCGCGGTAAGTTGGATCAGCTAAGAGTTTTTCTAGGATCTCACCAGCGGCACGTAGTTCTGCAACTGTTTCAAGCAGCGGTGCAAAACCGATTTTGGCGATCTTCTTATCGAGATCTACTAGGCCAGCAGCCTTACCGATAACTGCTGCAGCAACTAGATCATCTGCACCCTTAGTCATTGAGATGATGTAAGTCTCGATTACTTCAGGGCCAAATCTGGCGATTAGATCATCAATTGCTTTAAAGGTATCGAAAGTCTTCTTGCCTGCTGCATCTA
>JBIIRS010000008.1:0-17108 GCA_044341425.1 Candidatus Planktophila sp.
CGACGGGATTCGTGGCGTTCGGTGCCAAGAACATAGAGGCCACCAAGTCCAACAACTACCTCATGATCTTTGGCAACTGCGGCTTTCTGTTTAGCAATTTCATCTGGCCAAGCTGCTTCATATTCGACCGGGTTGTCTACCGGAGAAAGTCCACGACGTTGTAGTTCAAAGTCAGCCATGAATTCGGGGTTGCCACCGAGCATGATGTCGGTACCGCGCCCTGCCATATTTGTTGCAACAGTTACTGCGCCACTAACTCCGGCGCGGGCGATAATTGAAGCTTCGCGTTCGTGATGCTTAGCGTTAAGTACTTCGTGAGGTACTCCTGATTTCTTAAGAAGTGCTGAAAGTTCTTCAGATTTTTCAACCGAGACGGTACCTACAAGAACTGGTTGACCTTTGCGATGGCGTTCGACGATATCTTGTGTAACCGCCATAAATTTTCCAAGTTCCGTTTTATAGACAAGATCGGCCTGATCCATACGCTGCATCGGACGGTTGGTAGGAATTGGAACAACGCCGAGTTTGTAGATCTGTTGAAATTCAGATGCTTCGGTCATCGCTGTACCAGTCATACCTGAAATGGTTTCGTAGAGGCGGAAATAGTTCTGAAGTGTGATCGTAGCCAAAGTCTGGTTCTCATCTTTAATTTCGATGCGTTCTTTAGCTTCAAGTGCTTGGTGGAGACCTTCGCTATAGCGACGGCCAGCCAGCATGCGGCCAGTGTGCTCATCAACGATTAAAAGCTCGCCGTTCATGACTACATAATCTTTATCGCGCTTAAAGAGTTCCTTGGCGCGCACTGAGTTATTTAAATACCCAATTAACGTTGTATTTGCAGCCTCATAGAGGTTTTCAATCTTGAGAAGTTCTTCCACCTTAGTTACGCCATCTTCAAGGATTCCGATGGTCTTCTTCTTCTCATCTACTTCATAATGTGAGTTGCGCTGTAACTTGTCGGCGATATTTGCAAACTCGACGTACCACTTGGTTGCCTTATCGGCAGGACCGCTGATGATCAGCGGTGTTCGCGCTTCATCGATAAGAATAGAGTCAACTTCATCGACTACTGCAAAGAAATGGTCGCGCTGAACGCAATCATCGAGGGTCCATGCCATATTGTCGCGCAGGTAATCAAAACCAAATTCATTGTTTGTGCCGTAGGTAATATCTGAGTTGTAGGCGATGCGACGCTCAGAAGGAGTCATGCTATTTACAATTACTCCGACGCTTAAGCCTAAGAAGCGATGGATGCGTCCCATCCATTCGCTATCGCGCTCTGCAAGGTAATCGTTAACTGTAACTACGTGAACGCCTCGACCAGCAAGTGCATTTAGATATGAAGGAAGGGTTGCCACCAAAGTCTTACCTTCACCCGTGCGCATTTCGGCGATATTTCCACGATGCAGTGCAGCACCACCCATAATCTGCACGTCATAGTGGCGCTGACCAAGAGTGCGTTTTGCTGCTTCTCTAACAACTGCAAATGCCTCAGGTAGTAAATCATCGAGAGTTGTTCCAGCGGCAAAACGTGATTTAAATTCATCTGTCTTGGCGCGAAGGGCCTCATCGGAAAGGGCAGAGATCGCAGGCTCAAAGGCGTTAACTTGATCGACAACCTTGCTTAACTCGCGAAGAATCTTTCCTTCGCCAGCGCGCATGATTCGGTCCATAATCTTTGACATTTACGAGCCTTTCCAACCTAATTCCTGCCGAATTCCTAAAAATCTAGACCCCTTATCGTAGGGGTTTAGCCGTACAGCTAGTTACCGCGCCAAGCACGGTAAAACCTGCGGTACGCAAGGCCCGGATCGCCTCAGCCAGGGTCGCCCCTGTGGTGATCAGATCATCAATAACAATAATCTTGGGTCCAGTATTCCCTGCGTAAATTTGGCTCGCGAAATCAGGTGATATCGAAAAGGCTCCAGAGATATTCGCGGATCGATCAACGAGATTTAACTGGGATTGGTCTCTGACTTTACGAATATGTGTGAGTGGAGATTGATAAGGAAGGTCGACCTCAAGTGCGACTGCCGCAGTTATCTCTTGAAGAAAATTCCTACCGCGTTTTCGATTAGCCGATTTTCTTGACGGTATCGATGCTAGCGTCGCAGGGCCATAGCGATTTACAAATAGCTTTAGCGAGTGAACTATTCCATTAATAATTAATTGATCTGCTGCCTTGATTTGTGATTCCTTAGCGCTTAACAAGACTCGTGAAGCAATGGGTGAATATTGGATCGCCGAGAAAACCGGAAACATCTCACCGCTGAAATTTATCTCTCTCTGATAGATATGCGGATGCCACTGCTTGCGACATTCAGAGCAGATAGAAATTCCTAGCCTTGAGCAACCTATACAACGAGAGGGAAAGATAATTTCGGTGAGGTTAAACACCGCTGGAGTATCGTCTTAAAATCAAGAGCGCGAACTCGAATCAAT
Organism: Candidatus Planktophila sp.; assembly: GCA_044341425.1. Taxonomy (GTDB): domain Bacteria; phylum Actinomycetota; class Actinomycetes; order Nanopelagicales; family Nanopelagicaceae; genus Planktophila. The sequence continues at coordinate 2,443 of JBIIRS010000008.1, forward strand.
TTGGTTGAGGATAATCTTTCGGTTGTGGACGTATTGGACGACCCGAAATCTGCGAACCTGCAATTAGCGGAAGAGTAAGAACGAAGTGTGCGCCGTAGCCGAGCGCGCCCCATGCATCAAGTTCTCCATTATGTAAGCGCGCATCCTCAAGTGCGATTGAAAGTCCAAGTCCTGTACCGCCACGTACGCGTGCACGAGATGGATCAGCGCGCCAGAAGCGATCGAAAACTCGTGAAAGTGCGGCTGGATCCATTCCGGGACCGAAATCTCTAACTCCAACTCCTACTTCTGTTGCAGTCGAAACTACCGAGACTTGTATTGGTTTCTCATCGGCATGATCAAGAGCATTTGACAGGAGATTGCGCATGATGCGCTCAACGCGTCGAATATCTGCTTTCACCATAACCTGCTCAGTTTCGTGGTCAATTTCTACAGAAATAGAGTGGTCGTGAGCGTTGGCGCGGACATCTTCAATACATCTTTCGATCAGTCTTACCAAGTCGAATTCAACTGGCTCAAGAACCGCTACTTCGGCGTCAAAGCGACTTACCTCCAGTAAATCTTCAAGCAGCTTCTCAAAGCGATCAAGTTGGGCTACTAAAAGTTCAGAGCTTCGCGCGATAGTTGGATCAAAACTCGCCTTTGCGCTGTAGATAACTTCCGATGCCATGCGCAGAGTAGTTAGCGGGGTACGAAGTTCGTGCGAGACATCTGAAACGAATCTCTGTTGTACCCGCGATAAGTTCTCTAAACGGGTGATCTGAGATTCAAGGGACAGGGCCATCTCATTAAATGCGGTGCCCAGCGTTGCAATTTCATCAGAGCTTTCCACCTTCATACGCTGTGAAAAATCGCCGTCCGTAAACTGCTGAGCGATGCGGGCGGCTTCTCTAACGGGTCGAACTACTTGCCTAACTACCAACCAAGTAATTAAGCCGATAAGGAAAAGTAAAGCCAATCCGGTAAATAGCAAGGAACTCTTAATGAGCGAGAGCGTTGTATTTTGATTGGTCAGTGAGTAGACCAAATACATCTCGTAGTTACCAGATTCTGGAATAGCAATACGACGACCCGCAATCAGGACGCTAGCATCTTCACGATTTTGGTATTTCACCGTTGCGTACTTGTATTCAACTAAGTCGCTAGCGCGAACGCGTTGTCTTAGTTCGGTTGGAAACGATGAGATATCTAACTCATCCGTAGCGGTGCTGTAATCAATAGCGACTTCATCGCCCAAAGGTGTTGCGGGCTGACCGAAGCGGCTTAGGAAAATTGATTTTCTATCTTGGTTCAGACTTACTTCTGTTGAGGAGATAACAATCTCCTGAACTGTCTCAGTGATGATCTCGGTGCTTGCACCCTTCACCAAGAGAAATTGATATTGCGCATTGAAGAAAGAGGAGCGAGCTTCAGCCAGAGAAGTCTCTAAATTAACTTGTTTAACGCCATCTGAAAGCTGTGAATAAAGCGCCGAACCGGTAATCCAGACAACGCCTAGCGAGAGTAGAACGGTTGAGAAAATAACCTTGGAGGCAAGTGAGTTTCTAAAGGCAAATATATTTCGGTTCATATTAGGAACCGCCCAAAACTCCCGCTTTATATCCAACTCCGCGCACTGTCATGATGATCTGCGGGTGCTCTGGATCATGTTCCACCTTTGAACGCAGGCGCTGTACGTGGACATTTACTAGGCGGGTATCCGTTGAGTGGCGATATCCCCAAACTTCACCCAAGAGCGCATCGCGGGTAAAGACGCGCCCTGGTTCTTTTGCTAAGGCAACAAGTAAATCAAATTCCAAACGAGTCAGCGCAATTTTCTTACCTGCTCTGGTTACCTCATGTGCGGTAACGTCAATTGAAAGATCACCAATTACAAGTAACCCAGAAACATCTGCATTTGTGCGACGTAAGCGGGTACGAATACGAGCGATTAATTCGGAAGGGTGGCGAAATGGTTTAACCATGTAATCATCGGCGCCGGCTTCGAGACCGCGCACTACATCGTGAGTATCGCCTTTTGCGCTCAACATAACAATCGGCACCATAGATTCGGCACGGATCAATTTACAAACTTCTATTCCATCTAAACCGGGAAGCATTACATCTAGTAGTACGAGATCTGGAGGATTATTTCTAAAGACCTCCAGAACCTCGTCACCACGACTTACGAGATCGACATCGATGCCGGCACCGGTTAATACGATGCCGAGCATCTCTGCCAGGTCTTGGTCGTCATCGACGACCATAACCAAAGTCATTAGCTACCGTGCTCCCAAGAGTTGAGGTACATATCTTGTGCAGGAGTTAGCGTATCGATACGACCGCCCATAGAAATTAACTTCAGGCTAGCAACTTCCTTATCGATATATGTAGGAACGTTGTGAACGCCAGCAGGAAGATTCTTCGCTTCCTTAACTAGGTATTCAGCAGTTAGCGCTTGATCTGAGAATGACATATCCATAACTGATGCTGGGTGTCCTTCTGCAGCTCCTAGGTTTACTAGGCGACCTTCTGCAAGAAGCAGTAGGCGACGGCCATCTGCAAGAACATATTCATCTGTTTGGTGGCGCATCTTGGCGTTCTTCTTTTTGGCATTTTGTTCAAGCCAAGCAACATCGATTTCGATATCGAAGTGGCCTGAGTTAGCCATGATTGCGCCATCTTTCATTACTGCAAAGTGCTCATCACGAAGTACGTCACGGTTTCCAGTAACTGTGATGAATACATCGCCAAGCTTTGCAGCATCGACCATAGGCATCACACGGAAGCCTTGCATCATCGCATCTAGAGCTTTAGTTGGATCGATTTCAGTAACGACTACATCTGCGCCCATACCCTTAGCGCGTTCTGCAACGCCCTTGCCGCAATACCCGAAGCCAGCGACAACTACTACGCGACCTGCAAGCAGGAAGTTAGTGGCGCGGAAGACTGCATCAAGTGTTGATTGACCAGTTCCGTAACGGTTATCGAACATGTGCTTAGTGTCTGTGTCATTAACAGCGATCATTGGGAATGTGAGTGCACCATCTTTAGCCATCTGATTTAGGCGGATAACGCCCGTGGTGGTCTCTTCGCAACCGCCAGCGATATTAGGAAGTAGTTCCTTGCGAGTTGTGTGAAGTGTATTTACCAGGTCGCAACCATCATCAAATACTTGGTGAGGTTCGATATCTAGCGCAGCGTTGATGTGTGAGTAATAGCCATCGCGATCTACTGCGTTACGTGCGAATACTGAGATTCCGTATTCGTGGACAAGTGCAGCCGCGGTGTCATCTTGTGTTGAAAGTGGGTTAGAGGCACAAAGTGCGATCTCTGCACCACCTGCTTTAAGAACGCGCATCAAGTTTGCGGTCTCTGTTGTCACGTGCATACATGCTGAGATGCGTACGCCTACAAACGGTTGTGACTTTTCAAAACGCTCGCGGATTTGTGCAAGCACGGGCATGTTGCGTTCTGCCCATTCGATCTTCTTGCGACCTTCAGCTGCAAGTGATGCATCTGCAATGTCGTGTTTTGGAATTGTTGTTACAGGTGTCATTTTTATATATCTCCCTAGATAAAACGGCTGTTTTTTCGCTTGACCTTCGGCGTAGGGCTCTACTGTGCTAGTCGGCTAGAGGGATATCGTACTAGTTACGGGATTAATACGATGATGTCGAGGTCGCCTCGTATCGTGTTAAGTACATCATCTCGAACCTTATTCATGCGGGATTCCGTCGAAGCCTCAACGTTTAGTCGAAGGAGGGGCTCAGTATTGGATGCACGAAGGTTAAACCACCAGGTATCCCCATTAACTGTCAGACCATCAAGATGATCGACTTCGACGCCCTCCTTTTTTCCATAAATCTTTTCAACTTTATCCATAGCAGCTTGTGCATCAGAAACGGTTGAATTTATCTCACCGCTACCAAAATATCGTGAGTAAGGCTTTAATATTTTTGAGAGAGGCGCTGTAACTTCTCCTAGTGCAGCAATTGCATGTAACGCGGCCAGCATTCCCGAATCTGCTCTCCAAAAATCTTTGAAGTAGAAGTGTCCAGAATGTTCACCGCCGAAAACCGCTCCGGTTTCGGCCATTAACTGCTTTATATATGAGTGACCAACTCGTGATCGAACTGCTTTGCCGCCATTTTCTTCAACAATTTCAATTACCGCGCGCGATGAAATTAAGTTGTGGATGATATTTGATCCCGGATATTTGATTAACTCGCGATGTGCGATCAACGCAGTGAGCGTTGAGGGGTCAACTAAATCTCCATTTTCATCTACTAAGAAGCAGCGATCGGCATCACCATCAAATGCCAGACCGATATCTGCTTTATGTTTTTTAACCGCTTTTTGTAAGTCTTTCATATTCTTTGCATCAATCGGATTTGCTTCATGGTTTGGGAATGTGCCATCGAGTTCAAAATACATTGGGATAACTTCGCAATTGAGTCGCTCAAAGACCGCTGGCGCAGTATGTCCAGCCATTCCGTTTCCGGCATCAATAACCACCTTTAGCGGGCGGATTCGAGATAAATCTACTAATGAGAGCAGGTGATCAACATATGCGGGCAGTAAATTCTGCTCTGACTCTTTCCCGATACTTCTAAAGTCTATTGGTGAGCCTTCATTTACAAATCTTTCAATTGTTAAGAGCCCTGACTCTTTTCCAATCGGACGAGCCCCGCTCAAACAGAGTTTGATCCCGTTATATTCAGCTGGATTATGGCTGGCGGTAAACATTGCGCCAGGAAAGTTAAGTTTGCCAGCGGCAAAATAGAGCATGTCAGTTGACGCTAAGCCGATACGGATTACATCAAAACCTTGTGAAGTTACACCTGCCGAAAATGCTTCAGCAAATATTGGTGATGAGGGGCGCATATCTTCGCCTATGAGAACCGTGCCGGGTTCGCGTTCTTGCTGCAGGAATCTGGCGAAGGCAACTCCAGTTGCAAATGTGAAGTCAGCGGTAATCTCTTCATCAACTAACCCGCGAATGTCATAGGCTTTAAAGATTGGAATTTTCTCTTCCTTCGCTAATTTATCTCGAGAAGTATTAAAAATCTAAGACGGGACTGCGCGTAAGTGGCCACGCCGACCAAGTGATGCATGATCATTTGTTGATGAATTGCTACTTTGATCTTGCAACGTTTCATGTTTGGCAGCAACTTCGCGAACTGCATCTGCAATTGCCATCAAATCATCTTCGGATGGACCAAGGCCTGCCTGCGAAGGCTCTTCTTTGATAACTGTCCAACCATTTGGAACAGTCAGGCGCTTTCCATGAGGTTCACAGAGATCATAAGAATGCGGCTCAGAGTAGGTAGCAAGTGGACCAAGAACTGCAGTTGAGTCCGCATAAATATAGGTAAGCGTCATCGAAGCCAAACTTCGACAACTTACCCGCGAACAACTTCGCCCTGTGCGCGCCAACTTACTCATGTTGCTAAGGCTAGTGGCTCTGTAGCAAAAAGACTGGGATTGTCAGGGAGTTAAGACTCGAATATTCGACATTGGAACCGATGATTTAGTCAGAACGCTTCCGGCTGTCAGTGGGAAATATCCATATCCGCTCTTGGTCGCAACCAGCCCTGCGCCATAAATTCCTTTACCTGCTTCGGTAATTGATATCGAGCGAACCCCATCTGGAATCTTCGCTGCGGCGATATCGTCCCCGTTGACGCGCACCGTTTTGCGTTTTCCATTATTGAAGAGAAGAACAAGCTCGACTTTAACTTTCTCGCCAATAAAAATTAACTGTGGCGCAAGACCCGCTACCGAAAAGTTGGATTGGGTCAATTCTGCGGCTGCTGTACTCCAGATAAAATCTGATTTACCTTCGGAGATGGTCGGTGAGAAAACAGAGGCGACTATCGGTTCATCAGAAGAGATTCTTACTCCAAATTTGCTCGCTGGCAGATTCGGATTCAAATCTAAAGTTGCCACTGATCCACTCTTAACAACTTTGCTTTCAAGCCCTGCAGGAATAAATGATCCATCCGTTGAATAGACAGAGACTGTGATGCGGGCATCGATTTCACCAGGCACCAGGATCCGTAGCGCGTGAGGTAGTTCAACTAACTTTGAGCCAACTTTGCGAACCGTGTGCGGAATGGCCGGGATATAAATCTCTTTACTTGCCTGTGGTGCAAAATTAACGATGTCGCCACCGAGCGCGCGCAGCCCGCGTCCGCGCTCATCGATCAAATAACTAGTGACTCGACCCGCCCGCGTGATCGTCTTTATTACTAGTGACTGAGAACCCGGCGCAAGTGAATCAACGCCAACTTCTAAATAGGAATTAGCCTTAATCGTAATTGCCTTAGTTGGTTGTGGCCCGATTTCATTCCATACTTCAATATCTACGATTGCCGAACTTAATCCGCTGTTAACCAGGATTAGTCGACCCTTACTCGTTACATCTGCAGCTCCCCCAACAAACCATTGCTCGCTCTGCAAGGAAGAACAAATAGTGGAACCAGCCCAAACGCCTTTTCTAATCTGCCAAACAACTGGCGTCGCTCCTTGTGATTCGACAATGATTGGCGCCTGCTTCTGCATATAGCGGAGAGTTTGCGATGGAATAAATGAGAGCGATTTAGTTCCTGTTGATCGAATTTGACTCTTTGATGAAGGCAGAGAGATAGCGGTAGTTAAACCGCTCGGAGTTGAAGGGCAGACAACTGCAGGGTAATTGGATGAGAATTTCCCATCAGTGACCGCAAAATCTGCGGCGTTAGAGAGCAGTAGAACTAAAGCCAAGATGGATGCCAGAGCCAACGGACGTTTGAACTTCATGCCAGCTCCGAATCTTCAATTTCGCGGCGGCGTCTTCCAGCAGGAAGGGCTAAAACTACGACGGTGATAAAGATAATTACCTCTAAAGAAATTAGCGCGCGACGAAGTGAGCCGTCGTATAAGAATGTAACTGGTCCAGGCTGCAACACTTCAAAGACTGGCAAGTTATCCACGCTGCGATTTCGATTTAGCCGCTGGCCTTCTTGCATCGCGCGCCAGCCCTGTGCGTAATTTTCGGTAAGAGTTAAGGTGCCCGCCTCTGGCACGGTAACTTCAAATTCAGTTTGACTTACAGGAAGGACCGTTGATTTACCAGCAAGATTGGTGAATAGAACTGTTCCAGTATTTACCGAAATCTTCCATACGATTCCGGCATTTGTAGATGAAGCTCTAGTAAATCCTCCTAATCCATCAATGATACGAACCAAGTTCTCATCAGTAGGATTCTTAAGGAATAAATATTTAATTCCATTAAGCGCAAAGGTTGAACTAGAAGTTAGCCCACTTCCATCTGCGAGCTCAAGGACTGCATTGGTGATTTGTTCACGATTTGGCGGCGCTATATCTGGATCGCCAAGTGTTGCATCTCCACCTCGTGCCAAATAAAAGTTAAGCGATACATCTTCACCGACGGTGCGAGGGCGAATAACCATCGTCTTGGCATCTTTTTCAACTGCTAAAAATGGTGGGAGGACGATCTCACGACCACTTTGGAGTGGTGCAGAGCCCGCAGTTGTCGCGATCCAGAGAGTTGATGAGAGCGCATATGTTGCAGTTGCAAAGAGTAAAATCGCAGCAGAGATATGCCGGAAATTTACATGCGTTGCTTTTAGCCTTTCTCGCAACTTATCTGAAACCGCAATACCTGCTGCAATTGCTGTCAGTGTTGTGATCACCAATAGCGTTCCGGAATATGGACTAGTTGAAATGCTGGTGCCGTTGCCTGTAATCGAAATAGCGCTGAAAGCAATTGAGATCAGCAGCGATGCAAAGCCAATCTCTGCAATAAAGCGAGCACGTGTTGTTGAGAAAAGGGATATCGCAAGTACCAATGTGATCGGACTAATTAGATACCAAGGTAAGGATCCGGGGCCACCTGGATTACCAAGTAATGCAAAGTTTGGTCCACCACCTTGCAAGAGGAAGCCAGAGTCCAACAGGAAGCGATTTGGGTTAAAGATTAATTCGAAGCTCCATGGTGCACAGATGAGAAATGGAGTAAAGGTCAAGGCCAGGCGACGATAGAGGCGAGCGTTAAATAATGCGATATTTATACCGCTATTGCTATCCATGTAATCGCGATAGATTGAAAATCCGGTAAGCGCAATTCCCAAAATGAAGATGATTGGGGAAAATGCAAAAATTACTGAAACAAGTAATGAGAGAGCAAAAACCCGCCGCCACGAGAATTCTTCAATTTCGAACCAGCCTCGTGCGGCAATGGCGAGCAGGGGCAGCAAAAGTAGAACGATTAAAGTGCTTAAGCGACCAGAGTTAATAGTTGAAATAGCAACAGGTGAAATCGCATAGAGGGCCGCACCCGATGTGGTGAGCCAACGATTGGTAGAGAACTCCTTTAAGAAGTGATGTGCGGTCAACGCCAGCAATATCGGTGCCAAGAAGAAGAGCGCTGCAATAAAGAAGTTAACATTTCCAAAAAATGGAGTTGCAGCGATCGCTAGAAAGGCGATCCAAGTAGGCGCAGATGCCGATGTACCCATTGCAATGGAGTGCCAGCCGCTGAAGTAGTTACTCCAAAGCGCACTAACACCAGCGGGTTGTTCGGGTAAGGCGCCACCAGAGATAGAACCGAATCTAAACCTGGACCAGAAGATTGATAGAAGAAATAGGAAGAGCGATGCTGCAATTAATGGACGCTTTAAAAGCGTCATCCAAGTGCGGCTGTTGGCAGGAGTAAGTAAATCTTCCTCATCTAAGTTCTCATCAAGTAAAGATGGGTTTCGAACTTCAGTAATTTCACTGGGGAATAGTTGCTCACGAATCCATTCTGCCGAACGTGAAGCAGCCATACGTAGCTGCGACCATCTGGAAGGAATAAATTTAAGCGCGATGCTTGATGGCACAAGGCGTTGCGACTTTCTTACCTTGCGGGCGCGAACTAGTTCGGCAGGATGCAAAAATTGCGTTCCTACAGCCAAAATCTCATCACCGGCATAGCCAGGTAGTTTTGCAAAGAGGAAAGCGATTGATCTAAAGATCGCACCCGCCAATAACTGCACGGTCAGAAGAGGCAGTCGCCACCAAGATGAGTTGACTAGAAGAACGTATGCAGCATTTCTGCGATCTAATAAGAGTGGGCGATGTAAGAAAGCTTCGGCTACATCAACTGAGCGACGCTCATTTGCAGAAGCTTCCGCGTGGAATGCCACAGCGCTCGAAACCGCTATCGCTGCAAATCCTGCAGAGTAAAGGCGCCAACCAAAATCAACATCATCACGGAATAAATCTAAATTGGGATCAAATCCACCAAGTTGTTCAAATACATCTCTACGAATTAAAGCTCCTGCAGTGCTCACTGCAAGTACTTCATGTACGCCATCGCGCTGTCCTTGGTCATATTCAGCTGGCTCAAGTCCGGTCCAACGATTTCCATTTGCAGCGATACTGATACCAATTTCCAACAGGTGGGTGCGATCATGCCAACCTAGGAGTTTTGGGCCCGCCATTGCAACGTTTGGGCGTGTTTCTACTTCTGCAATTAAATTTTCAAGTGCAGAACGTTCTACTGAAAGATCGTCGTGAATTATCCAAAGCCATTCGTGTTCCGGATCGCTAGATGCAGGAAGAGTTGCAACAGCATGTGCTACTGCTTCGCCGAAACCGGTATCGCGATCCATTGGTAGAACTGGAATTCGCGCGCCCTTGACAAGTTTTGCTGATGAATCAATAGAACCAGTATCAACGGCGACGATTGAATCAACGGGCAGAGTCTGTGAAGTTAAAGAGGCGACTACTTCTGGCAACCAAAGTTGTCCATCATGTAGAACCAGAATCGCAGTGACGCGATGTGAACTCATGAGAGTTACGCTGGGCGGCGCTTCAAACGGCGGCGCTCACGTTCGGAGAGTCCGCCCCAGATTCCAAAACGCTCATCATGTGCGAGCGCGTATTCCAAACATTCTTGACGAACATCGCAAGAGAGACAGACGCGCTTTGCTTCGCGAGTTGAGCCACCCTTTTCTGGAAAGAATGCTTCTGGATCTGTCTGTGCGCAAAGTGCGCGTTCTTGCCAAGAGAGTTCTAGGTTCTCTCCGCTTGCTAATTTAATTGATGGTCCAGCAGTAGGGGCTGTTGGATTGCCAGTGGGTGTAGCTTCTGGACGAATCGGCATCGACTAATCTCCTCAAGACCTTCGCAGCCAGCCTCGTGATGAGGTCGGCTTCTCTAGAACGAATTACACGCTTGTAATCCCGTTTAGTCAAGTGCGATCCCGAGGTTGAGGCTTGAAAAACCCGCTGAATTCTCGAACTTTGCCACCAAATCCACCACTTTTTCGGTGATTTATCGACTTAAGTGGGTGATATCTCTAAATTTTCCGTCGGAGATAAGTATTTCGAGACTACCTGCGCACCTGCTTGTACAGCGCTGTCATGAAGAATAAATGAATCGCGAATCTGCGCGCCATCGCCGATCTTTACGCCATCGCCGATTATTGAATTATCAATAGTTACACCTTGACCGATTTCGCAGTTAGCTCCGATACACGAACCACCGGTTGCCAGGCTGCCGGTACCAAAAGTGGTGCCCTCCCCCGCGGCGAAAGCGCCATTTACTAAATCGCGGGAGCCCTTAAAGAGAGCTGCTGGGGTTCCGATATCAAGCCAATAAGACTGTTCGTTATAACCAAAGACCGGGCGTCCTGAACTTACTAAGTTTGGAAAAGTCTCGCGCTCAACACTTACGACTTTATTAAGTGGAATATCGGCAATTACAGTCGGTGAAAAAATGTAGCAACCGGCGTTGATGGCGTTGGTAACAGGGTTATCCATTTTCTCTAGAAATGCTGTAACTCGACCGTCTTTATCGGTTGGAACACAGCCAAATGCACGAGCATCTTCGACACTAATCAAATGCAATGTCACATCTGCTTGGTGCTTGCGATGAAAATCCAACTGCGCGGCAATGCTGTGGTGGCTAAGTACGTCACCATTAAAAATCACAAACTCTTCATGTGCGGCCTTCGCTGCCTCTAAATCAATTAATTCTGCGGCATTTCGAATTGCCCCGCCAGTGCCTAAAGGTTCTTTTTCCACCGCATACTTAAGTTGCATTCCCCATTTAGAACCATCTCCAAAATATGGGATAAAAACTTCAGATAGATATGAAGTTGCCAGAATTACCTTTGTGATCCCAGCCTTCTTTGCTGCCAGAAGTTGGTGCTCGGTTACTGGCAGGCCGCCCACTGGCAACATCGGTTTAGGGGTTTGATTTGTAAGTGGCTTAAGGCGAGTGCCGAAGCCACCAACTAAGAGAATTCCGATGGCCATTTAAATCGCCGCTTTAATCCGCTTAGCAGCATCGGATATCTGTGTATCTGTTGCCGTCATTGCGATTCGGATATGTGAGGCACCGAGGGCGCCATAGAAGGAGCCCGGTGTTGCAACAATGCCCAATTTGGCCAGCCACTCCACAGACTTCCAGCAATCTTCTGCTCGCGTACACCAGATGTACAAACCGGCGGCAGATTCTTCAATTTTAAATCCAGCTGCAATCAGCGCGGGTGAAAGCGCAGCACGTCGGGCGTTATAGCGATCGCGTTGTTCAATCACATGGCTCTCATCACTAAGAGCAGCCACCATCGCATTCTGTATCGGCAGCGGAACCATCATGCCGGCATGTTTGCGAACTTCGCGGATCTGCGAAATCAGCTTTGCATCACCAATCAAAAACGCTCCACGATAGCCAGCCATAGAAGAGCGTTTAGATAGCGAATGAACCACCAAAATATTTGAGTTATCGCCATCTGTGTATTTCAGAAGCGAAGTTGGAGTAGCCGTATCTCCAAAGTCGATATAACACTCATCGCAAACTAGCGTTGCGCTGTTCTGGCGCGCCCAACTAATGGTTGCGCGAAGTTCAGATTCTGAGTGAACGCGACCGGTTGGGTTAGATGGTGTGTTAACCCATGCAAAATCTGCGCTCGGCCATGTCGCCGCATCAATCCCAACCGCAATGGGTTCTGATTGCGCAAGTAACGCTCCAACTAAATAAGTTGGGTACGCGATCTCGGGATAGATAACTTTCTGACTTTGTAAAAGCGTTGGAAGCCACGCAACTAACTCTTTAGATCCGATTACTGGAAGTACATCGAAATCTCCAGATGCGCCTAAGTGGTTGATCGCCCAATTTCGGATCGCCTCTTGTAACTCTTTCGTTCCGGCAGTTACGGGATAGCGCGGCGAATTAGAACTTTCTCTAAGCGCGCTTTGAATAAGTTGTGGTGTTGGATCAACCGGTGTTCCCTGCGAAAGATCTATCGCACCATCTGGGTGCTGGCGCGCAATTTCAGAATATGGGGAGAGGGCATCCCATGGAAAATCCGGCAGTTTTTCACGCATCGTTTTTCCAGAGGATTGAGCGAATTAGCGTTTCTTCGAAATTATTCTTTAGGGGGTAGCGATACGACGCTTGGGTGGTCGCTATTAGTTAGACCAACTTTGGCGGCTCCGCCTGGAGAACCCAGCTCAACGAAGAACTCGGTATTTACCTTTGAGAAATCTTTCCACTGAGATGGAACGTCATCTTCGTAGTAAATCGCCTCTACTGGGCAGACTGGTTCGCACGCTCCGCAGTCGACGCATTCGTCGGGTTGGATGTAAAGCATCCGGTTTCCTTCATAGATGCAATCAACCGGGCACTCTTCGATACAAGACTTGTCTTTGATATCAACACACGGTTGGGCAATTATGTAGGTCACGAAAGTTCCTCCAAATAAAGTCCACATCGCCCTGGGTATTCAGAGCCTGCGATGGCGCTAATTCTAACCATGCACTTGGGCCAACGCCCGATTAAAGTAACGACATGAGCCCGGCTAGCCAAAAATCTCAACCTAACCTGGCCGCTGCAATCGGCGCTCGAGTCACAGTTCGCCTCCATGAAGCAACTGGTGGCTTTAGAGATATCGTCGGAATTCTGCAGCGCTGCGGAGATGGCGTAAATGAGTTGCTTAACTCCAAGGGTCAGTTGATTTCCTTCTCAGAAGATGAGATCGCTATTTGGCGTGAGATTAAACCGCTACCCGATCGCGCTGGAACGGGAGCGCCTTTCTCGCTGCGCATCCAAGAGCTCGAACGCTTATCTGATTTAACGTGGCCCGCAGATGAGATTGAAGAAATAGGTAAATGGCGGCTAAGAATCTCAGATGGTTTCACGATGCGCGCAAATTCAGTTCTACCAACAGGTGCTGGTCCGTTTGGAGAACCTAATCTAGATATAGATAAGGCAGTTGATGAAGTAGTAAAGATTTATCAGGCCAAGGGCCTTACGCCAACTTTCACATTACCTCTACCGCTTTATGAAGAACTTGATAATTACTTAGCGGGACTCGGCTGGAAAGTTAAAATTGGCGCAGAATATTTAGTTAACGAAATTCCAGAGCACCTCGGAGTTGAAAGCGTTGATTTTCAAATTGAAATTCGCTCTGAGCCATCACCAGAATGGCTGGCTGTTCAAGGTGATCATCAACTTGAAAGAATAATGCGAAACTATCCAGCGCGATACGCTCAAGTTAAATCGGAAGGCAAGATAGTTGGGATCGGAAGAATTGCAACATATGAAAAATGGTCTCTGGCAACGCGAGTATTTGTTGACCCTGAATTTAGAGGAAAAGGTATTGGTACTTTGCTAATGCGCACCTTGATGGCTGCAGCCAAAGAAGATGGCGCAACCAAAGTTGGCTTACAGGTAGATAGTGAAAACGGCGCAGGGCTCGCGCTCTATAAATCTATGGGCTTTCGCTTCCATCATTCCGAAAACTGGCGCGTTCTTTTGGATGACAGTAAATGAGTAATTTCTCGATCTACAACACTCAGAGTCGCGATCTGCAGTCAGTAAATGTCTCTGGCAGACCTGTTCATATCTATTGTTGTGGGCCAACTGTTTATCGCGATGCCCATGTCGGCAACCTAAGAACATTTCTGTTATCTGACTTGATCTCACGCACTCTCAAGCTATCTGGGATGGAAGTCTTACTCATACAGAACATAACCGATGTTGGTCATATGTCAGAAGATTTTGAAGCTGAAGACAAGATGCTAAGTCAAGCAAAATTAGAGAGAACAGATCCCTTTGAAATTGCCCGTAAATATGAAGAAAGGTTTCATACTGATCTGGCGCGATTAAACATTGCACCCGCCAACAGATACCCACGAGCAAGTGAAACTATTCCAGGCATGCTCTCAAGTATTCAAACGCTTATTGAAAATGGCAGCGCCTACGTTAGCGAAAGCGGCTCGGTCTATTTCAGCACGCAATCGTTTCCGAGTTACGGTGCTATCAGCGGCAATCGCCTAGATTCGCTAAAGCCTGGACACCGTTATGAATACTCAGATGATGGCGAAAAAAAGTTTCACGCCGATTGGGCTCTTTGGAAATCAGCAGGCAATCGCAGCGAAATGGTTTGGGATTCTCCCTGGGGCCGCGGGTTTCCGGGTTGGCATATTGAGTGCACTGCAATGTCGCTTGATCTTTTGGAGAGCCATGTTGATATACACGTTGGCGGAATTGATCTTCGCTTCCCGCACCATGAAAATGAACGCGCGCAATCTAATTCAATAATCGGTAAGGAAGCTGTTGATCTATGGGTTCATGGAGAGCACTTACTTTTTGAAGGTCGCAAGATGTCAAAGAGCGCCAATAACGTT
>JBIIRS010000091.1:0-5075 GCA_044341425.1 Candidatus Planktophila sp.
CCGGTGGCAAAACACTTTTTCAAGACCCGATCTTTCAAGGTGATACCAAGAGCTTTAGCGCTCCAACATCTATCAGTGTTTATCTAAGCAATGCGGGAGATCTTGATTTAACGCTAAATGGTCAGAAATTAGCGCCGTTGGGTGCGCGTAATCAGGAGATTCGTAAGACTTTTAGATCCAAGTAATCTCTGCACGCTGTACCATCTGACAAATGAGTCGGACAGTTGCAATCGTCACCATGGGCTGCGCCCGTAATGAAGTCGACTCCGAAGAACTTGCCGGCCGTTTAGCAGCCGATGGCTGGACTCTGGTTAGCGAAGTTGAAGATGCCGAAGTTGCAGTTGTAAATACATGTGGCTTTATTGAATCAGCGAAGAAGGATTCAATCGATGCCTTGCTTGAGGCTAATTCGCTAAAAGGCCACGGAACCACGCGCGCGGTTGTCGCCGTTGGATGTATGGCCGAGCGCTACGGACAAGAGTTAGCCAAGGCGTTGCCGGAAGCCGATGGCATTTTGGGATTCGATGATTACCAAGATATTTCAGCCCGCTTACAATCAATTGTTTCTGGAAATGCACACACGCCACATGTTCCACGAGATCGTAGATCGCTTCTACCAATTGCGCCGGCCGATCGCCCTGCTGCACGTCAAGAAGCAATTGATGAATCGTATGCATCTTCACTGGGCGCAGGCGGTTCGCTCTTTCGCAAACGTTTAGGTGATGCACCCTGGGCACCGCTAAAGATTGCCTCCGGTTGTGATCGCCGTTGTTCATTCTGTGCGATTCCATATTTCCGCGGTTCATTTATCTCACGCAAGCCAACCGAGATCATAGAAGAAGGAAAATGGCTCGCCAAGAACGGCGTCACTGAGCTCTTCTTGGTTAGCGAAAATACGACTTCATATGGAAAAGATCTTGGTGATTTAAAGTTGATGGAGAAGATTCTTCCTGACTTTGCCGCCATTGAAGGTATCGAGAGAGTTCGCCTTTCCTATCTACAGCCTGCCGAGATGCGCCCTTCACTGCTGCAAGCGATGATTGAAAATGAGAAAATTGCGCCATATTTTGATCTCTCATTCCAGCACACCAGCCCTACAGTCTTGCGTCGCATGCGCCGCTTTGGAGATTCTGAAAAATTCTTACATCTGATTACTCAGATCAGAGCGCTGTCACCTGAAGCTGGTATTCGCTCTAACTTTATTGTTGGTTTTCCAGGGGAGACGCAAGAAGATTATGACGATCTCGCAAACTTCATTAGCACCGCTAAATTAGATGCGATCGGCATCTTTGGATACTCTGATGAAGACAATACTGAGGCCCTTGATCTGTCAGATAAAGTTGCCGAAGAAGTTATCCGCGAACGCGTAGAGGCTTTATCTTCATTGGCTGATGAGATGGTTTCCATGCGCGCAGCAGCCCGTATTGGCGAGAATGTACGCGTCCTTATTGAAGATGAAGAGCTACAAGAAGGTCGCGCCGCACACCAAGGCCCTGAAGTCGATGGCACAACCTCATTCATCGGAACTAGCTTTAAAGTCGGGCAATATATTGATGCTGTGGTTATCGAATCCATGGGCGCAGATTTAGTGGCGCGTGCGCTGTGAAAATTAATACCGTGAGAGTTCCCGCTTTCATAACTCCGAACTCTTTAACTATCGCACGACTTGTTCTAATTCCCTTTGGCGCAGTAGCTCTCTTCATGAACGGGGGAGATGATTACAACTGGCAGATTATCTCGTGGTGGATATTTTTCATTTTAGGTATGACCGATGTTGTCGATGGCAAGTTAGCGCGCAGTCGCCAGCAAATAACTGAGCTAGGAAAATTCCTAGATCCAGTTGCGGATAAGGCGATGGTTGGAACGGCAATGATCTGCCTATCAATTCTCGACCGCATGCCTTGGTGGATCACAATCGTTATCTTGGCTCGCGAAATAGGAATTACCCTCTTTAGATTAGCCATTGTTAAGCGGGGAGTTATTCCCGCCAATAAAGGTGGAAAGATCAAAGCGGCCTTCCAAGGTTTTGGAACCGGTTTCTATGTCCTACCGCTAGATCCTTCGCTCTACTGGTTCCGTGATGGATTTATGTATGTAGCAATCGCACTAACTATTGCTACCGGTGCTTACTATGTACGATCTGCTTTCAAACCACAGATCAAAAGTTAGGTAAAT
Source organism: Candidatus Planktophila sp. (assembly GCA_044341425.1). Classification (GTDB taxonomy): domain Bacteria; phylum Actinomycetota; class Actinomycetes; order Nanopelagicales; family Nanopelagicaceae; genus Planktophila. The sequence goes on from JBIIRS010000091.1 coordinate 2,176, forward strand.
TCGGAGCCGCCATGGAGATTTCAAAAGAGATACTCGGACTTGTCTCCGATATCCATGACTCACTGCGCGCTCGAGGAGAAACTCTCTCCACCGCAGAATCGCTTACCGCTGGCGGGCTAAGCAACGCGCTAACAATTGTTCCTGGCGCATCAGATGTTTTCCTCGGATCACTCACCGCTTATCGCCCAGAGATAAAGGTTTCTCATCTGGGAGTTGAAGAATCAGTTATTGCAGAACGCACAGTTGTCAGTGAAGAAGTTGCGATCGAAATGGCACGTGGTGCCAATAAATCTTTCGGTTCCACCTGGGCAATTTCAACCACCGGCGTAGCAGGTCCTGGGCCATCTGACGGCTCTGATGCCGGCCGCGTTTTCGTAGCCTTTGTCGGACCTATAGTTCAAGTAATCGAACTTTCGCTATCTGGCGAACGTGAAGTTGTACGAAACGCCACCGTAGCAAGCGCGATTGCCTCATTTGCGCGTATCCTTAGACAACGCGATAAATAGGAGAAGGGATGACCACCATGGCGCTACTACGCACTGCAGTTGGCCAGACCCTGCGCGCTGCCCGCACTGAACAATCACGCACGTTGCGCGATGTCGCACGCGAAGCACGCGTTTCACTCGGTTACCTCTCTGAAGTAGAACGCGGCCAAAAGGAAGCTTCCTCAGAACTTTTAAATGCGATCTGTGAAGCGCTAGATCTAACTCTCTCTTCTGTGATTACCAACGTCTCACTTGAGCTCAAGTCTCAAGAGAGTGCGAAGTTGTCCGTTGTCGACGCAGCCTAAGTACGCCACCCAAGGTGCAACCCACCGCCGTACCGAAAGCGCAATTTTAGAAGGCGCCAAGAAATTAATTTCGCAATTTGGTTTATCAAATATCTCCATGATCGAAATCGCAGATGCCTCACAGGTATCTCGCGCAACTTTGTACAACCATTACCGCGATAAATCAGCAGTAATCTCAGCGCTGATCACCGCTGAAGTTGAGTTCATGATTGACCTTGCAAACAAAGCCGGCACTCCAGCGGATGCCTTGGAAAGACTCTCACTTTATATTTCAACCGATGGCGCGCTATATGCGATGCGCACTCACGATAAGGCAGCGCTTACCGAGATGCTTTCGCACGCAGAACATCCTCTTTATCTCGAACTGGCAAAATGTTTATACACCGCGACTAAATCTGCAGCAGGCACGGGCGTTGCAATGCGCTGGCTGATGGGGCAAGCGATGCAACCGCTAACGCCGGCACAATCTCGCGAACAAGCAGAACTCTTAGTCGATCGCACCCTCTTTTAAATCTTAATCGCTGATTAAATGCGCATCTCCGATCTTCGTGAACGTTTAACTCTCTCCTTCGGGGCGCAATGGGCGCCTTCCTTCTCGCAAGATATCGCGATCAGCGAACTAGGCAGCCGTACTGTCGATGAAGCTCTTAAAGATGGATTTGAAGCTGCTGAAATCTGGCGGGCAGTGTGCAAACAATGTCCGGTCGAAACCGAGAAATACCGCTAGATTCTTACTGTGGATTTCAAATTAATCGCAGCCGCAATTGGAATTCTCTTTGTCTTTATCTATGCCATCGGTTCAGGAATCTGGGTCTCTTCCTCACCTGGTTGGTATGCATCTCTAAACCGTCCCTCTTGGCAGCCACCTAGCGCTATCTTCGGGCTTATCTGGCCATATAACTTCACGGTTCTTGGAATCGCCGCATATCAAGTATCCAGATCATTAAGTAAATTTGAAAATGTAACTTGGTTGGTTTTCTTTGGCTTGAGCGTCATCGCCGCCTTAATTTGGGCTTATCAATTCTATGTTCCACATAATTTTCTATATGCCTCAATAGCGCTGACCTCGGCTGCGGTTCTGACAATCCCCGTACTATTTCTGACCTTTAGAGCATCGCTAACAATGGGGCTATTGCTGGTTCCGTATCAAATTTGGGTAGCAGTCGCCGCTAGCTTGGCTTGGGGATATTTAGCTAGAAACTAAATTAGTCATCGCGTTTATACAGCTATAACTTCCAAGATCCAAGGATTAACCCCATCACTCGGCGTTAGCGCACATGGATATTTCTCGGACACGATCGCATATAGATCTTCCGGGGTCTTGGGCACAGATCGGGATTGCAAGAGCGCTCGCGCAATTTCGCCACGGGTCTTCTTAGACATGTGAGTAACGACTTTGCGCACGCCATCGACCACAGTTGAAATCTGAATCTCAACGGTCTTTTCTACGGGGGAGTGCCAGACCGTTTTATAAGTCGATGAGCGACAGTCCACGATTAGCGGGGTCTTGATTGGGTTCAGAATCTTCGCGACTGGTTTGCGCATGGAGTTGTTATCAATCTTCGCCTTGTAGCTCTCGATCAATTGGTCAGGGCGCACTGCTCCGTACTTGGCCGAGATGATCACAACTGCGCTCGCCGCTCGCTTACGGGCTGCCGGGCTCAGAGTGGCCCAGCTGAGGGCCTGGTAGAGCACGCCGGTGTAGACGTTGATCGCCGGGGTTGGCTTAGCCGTCTCGTTTTTCTTCTCGGAAGGCGGCAGCAGGATCAACACCTGGGCATCCTCCCCTTCATATGAAGAACTAGAGGGCGACACGCCTAAAGACCTTGTCAGCCCCTCCTGCTACCTTTCGAACAGATGTTCGGATAAAGTTATCCCTGCACAACCAGAGCGGTTCCACAGTTACCGCCCACAGGCTCTCAATAAGCCTCGTAGGCCGTCAGTGAAGTTCCGTACCTTCTGGGCCGACTACCAACGAATATGCATCACGCATAGACGTTCTTATCTAAAGGAGCAAAACGTGGCTGCTGAAAAAGCAAATAAAGCCGAAGAGAAAAACACCTCCGATCGCCAAAAGGCGCTCGACACCGCACTCGCCCAGATCGAACGT
>JBIIRS010000092.1:0-5020 GCA_044341425.1 Candidatus Planktophila sp.
CCAGACCTTTAATGTGAAAATCTAAACCGCGTGAACCAATTGCATCGCCGCCAGGAAGTGCGACTTCAGCTTTGCCAACGCGCGCTACAAGTGGGCCAAGTACGTTAATAGATGCGCGCATCTTGCGCACGAGATCGTAATCCGCGCGATGTGCTGGAGTTTCAGGAACGGTAATTGAAAGATTGGATCCATCGCGTACAACTTCACAACCCAGGCGTTTTAGTAAATCGGCCATGATGTCGACATCGGCGATATCCGGAACGTTGCGGATAGTTGATTTGCCAACGGCCAATAGCGATGCCGCCATCAACTTCAGGACTGAATTCTTAGCCCCAGTGACCGTTACTTCGCCCTTAAGGCTGGCCCCGCCGACGATGCGAAATCGATCGTTGGTCGAACCTTGCGAAGATGCCATATCCGAAGTCTACTTATAGGCTAGGGCCATGGTTAATTTAACGCGTATTTACACCAAGACAGGCGATGACGGATCTACCTCCCTCGGAGATATGAGCCGCACCTCGAAGAACGATTCACGCCTTGAGGCATATGCCACCGTTGATGAAGCAAATTCAACTATCGGTGTTGTTATTGCAACCGATGAACTCAGCGATGATATTCGCGCGCTCTTAGTTCGTATCCAAAACGATCTCTTCGATGTTGGTGCCGACCTTTGTACTCCAGTTGTAGATTCACCAGCCTTTGAACCGCTGCGCGTTCTCGAATCTCAGATTACATATCTGGAAGAGCAGATCGATAAGTTCAACGCAGATCTGCAGCCACTTCGTTCTTTTGTTCTGCCATCTGGCACACCAGCGGCAGCGCACTTGCACGTTGCCCGCACAGTTGTTCGTCGCGCAGAGCGCCGCACCTGGACAGCAATCCATGGCTTTGGTTCTGGCGTAAATCCACTTACAGCGAAGTATCTAAACCGCTGCTCTGATCTTCTCTTCGTGTTGGCACGCGTTGCTAATAAAGAAATTGGCGATCAACTTTGGGTACCCGGAGCAAACCGCTAACTTTTAAGAACTGCGCGGGCAATCTTTTCGTCGCGTTCAAAGACATATAAACGTGGGCCATCTTTAGTCTGGGCCAAGTTTGCCTTTATCTCTGCGGTCGCAAGCTTTAAGCGCAGTAGCTCGCCTTCAATATAATTATTTGGTGATGCGATAACAACTAGTGCGCCGTAATCATCTTCGCCGCCGACCTTTGGCGTGCGCTCTACAACAGATTTTCCACGTTTAAATGCCCAACGCAGAATCAGTGAAAGGATTGCTACGGCAAAGAACCCACCGAAGCTAGATAGAAATAAAGCGTTATTGATACCGCCGAGCATCGTTAACTGGCGCTTACTTGGTAATCAGTATTGGGAATTTTCCCGATTGGATCGCCTTGATTGCAATCCACCTTTATATTGGAAACTATCTGGCCTGCGCCAATAGGTTCTGTTGTAACCATAATTACCGTCACAACTTGTTGGGCAGCACTTCTTCCCACATCTGCGGTAATTTTTCCAAATATTTTAGTTGTGCGATTTTCTGGTGAAGTTGCACCGACTACATCGGCAGTTACTCTCCACCAACGACATCCGATTTCAGAGGCAACCAGTACGGCGCCACAAGTAAATTGGGTACAGGATTTAACCTGTGAAGCCAGCGTAGATTTGGCTGAGAGTAGCCCAACTAATTCTTTAGCGGTGGGCACCTTTAAGTACAACTTGGTTTCATCAAGGGGATCTGTTTTAAATCCAACTGGTGGCCATTTTGGTGATGGAGAAGGAAGTTTCTTGGCTACTTTCTTTTTCTTCTTAACTGGTGCTTTTTTAACCGACGCCTTCTTAGTTGGCGCTTTTTCGCTAGCGCTAGCTTTTGGAGTCGGTGTTGGAGATTTAGTTGCAGCGACAGTTGAAGTTAGGGAAAGTGAGAGAAAGAGTGCGGTGATAATTGCAGTGGTCTTTATTCTCATCGATCTCGCTCCCATTTAAAGGTTTTAATCGAAATCACCAGACCAGCGATCAACCACGCCAGAATAATCCAGAAAGTACGGCCGGTCTCCCAAGTTCCAGCAACTTCTTGCGCAGCAAATGAATCAGGTAAGAAGACTGAGCGCATTCCTTGCGTCATCCATTTAAGCGGGAAGATCGCAGCGACTTGCTGCATCCAGCCTGGTAAATCTGTGAAGACAAAGAAGACGCCGCTAAAGAATTGCAAGATGATCACAACGGGAGAGACAACTGCAGATGCGCTGCGCCCGCTCTTTGGGATTACTGAGAATGCGATACCGAGCGCAGTTGATGCGGCGCTTCCCAAGATGATCAACCAGGTAAAGGTGAACCACTTTGCGGGATCAGTCGGAAGATTGACGCCGAAGAATAAGACTCCCGCAATTAGAAGCAGGGCCACTTGAATAACCATTGTTACAAATACGACGATTGATTTACCTATGAAATAACTTGATGCCGGCATCGGAGTGCCACGCAAGCGCTTTAACGTTCCAAAATCACGTTCTACGGGAATCATTATTGCAAGCTGTTGGAAGCCGGTATTTACCAAGCCCGATGCGATCATTCCAGCAACAAAGTACTGGCTAAAAGTTACGCCATCAGTTAGCTCGTTGGTAAAAACGGAGCCAAATATTGCGAGCAACATAATTGGGAATGCGAGTGTAAAGACAACGGATTCGCGCTGGCGCATAAACTGTTTTACTTCCAGCCCACCGCGAGCAATACCAATTGCTAAGGCGCTAGGCACTTTATTTGCTGACATCAACGCCTCCAATCATTTCCAGGTAAATATCCTCAAGTGAAGCGCGTTTGACTGTGAGTTCAGGAATCTCTTCCTTATATGTCTCGGTGAGTTTACGAATCAGCGCAGTAGGGTTGTCGGTGCGCTCAGATTGCAGGCCGTTAGCGCCTTTCCAAGAAACAGTTGCAAGTGAAGTTGCGCGTCCACCCAGCAGAGCAGGGGTTGCAACTTCGATGATCTTGCCTTGATTGATCACCGCAACGCGATCAGCTAGCGCTTCAGCCTCATCTAGATAATGAGTAGTAAGCAAGATTGTTGCGCCAGACTTTCGCAGATCTTGAATTAAAGCCCAGAAAGCGCGACGGGCTTCAGGATCAAAGCCAGTTGTTGGTTCATCTAGAAAGAGAAGTTCGGGGGATCCGATAATTCCGAGTGCAACATCTAGGCGACGGCGTTGTCCACCAGAGAGCGTTCTGATTAGCTCTGTAGATTTATCAGTTAAGCCAACTGCGTTGATTACTTCATCAACACCGCGTGGATTTGAGTAGTACTTTGCGAAATGTGCGACAGTCTCAAAAACAGATAAGTCACCAGCATCGTTAGTGGATTGCAGAACTATGCCGATGCGGTTGCGCCATTTGCGGGCTTGTTCGCCTTTGATTCCGGGATCTGTACCGAGCACTGAGACATCACCACGATCGCGATCGCGGAAGCCTTCCAGGATTTCTACAGTGGTCGTCTTGCCCGCTCCATTTGGACCAAGGAGGGCAAATATCTCGCCAGGTTCGATAGTTAGATCGATTCCGGCTACCGCCTTATTGGCGCCATAACTCTTTTCCAGGCCATGGACGTTAATCACGCTGCTCATATGGCAACCATGCCACATTCAGAGCAAAAGTGCGAGAAAATGAATCCATGAGCCCGCGACGCAACTATCCAAAGGGGCGTCGCCCAAAGGATGAAGAGCGCGATATCGCGACCTCTAAACAAACTATCGAAGAACATACAGATGGTGATTTTATTGTTCGAAAGATAACCGGGTCTAGTTCAAATAAACCTTATCGCTGTCCCGGTTGTGATCAGGTAATTCCAATGGCAACACCGCACACTGTTGCATGGATGATCGGTGATGAAGATGGTCGTCGCCATTGGCATAACGCATGTTGGGCAAAGCGCAATAACCGCAAGCCAAATACAGAGCGCACACGTAATGCGCCGCGCTTTTAAAAGTTTATAACTACCCTAAACGACCGTTCAATAAACGCGTCAAGGTAACAATTAATTTATCATTTCCCTTAGTGCGCTTAAAGCTAGTGAATGCAATCGGTAGTTGGAATCGCGCGCGAACAACGGTGCGTGGATAGGTAAATTCAAGAATTCCTTCTGGACCATGGATACGTCCATACCCACTATCTTTCACGCCGCCAAATGGCACTGATGCAATTGCTGCAAATGAAATCGTCGAGTTAATGGCAACCATTCCACAATGTAATTGGCGGGCTATCTTCTTACCTTGGCGCTTAGACCAGATAGATGAACCAAGACCATATCTAGAGGCGTTTGATAGCGCGATCGCTTCAGCCATAGATTTAACGCGATTGATTGCGATAGTTGGCCCAAAGGTTTCTTCCAACATCGCTGTGGAATTTTCAGGGACATCTAGCAAGATAACTGGTTCAACAAATGGCGCTTTAACTGAATCTGAACCGCCGAGTGCAACCTTGGCACCCTTGGCGATCGCATCATCGATATGTCTTTGTATAACGTTTATCTGCGAAGGCATCGTTGCAGGCCCATAATTACCTACGCCAGGTGCACCGGGATGGATTGATTTAGCAACTTTGATTGCTTCCTCAATGAATTTATCGGCAACTTTTTCATGAACATAAACGCGCTCTGCACCGATACAGGTTTGCCCAGCGTTAGACATGGAAGACCAGATAGTGGCATCAGCTGCGCGCTTGATATCAGCATCTTCGGCAACGATTACCGGATCTTTGCCACCACATTCCAGAACAACTGGAGTCATATTCGCAGCACATGCTGCAGCAACTAACTTGGCAGTGCGAGTAGAACCAGTGAACGCCAATTTATCGACGCCGCTTTCACATAAATCTTTTCCGGTAGCGCCAAGACCTGTAACGCAAGTGAAGATGTCGGCAAATGGTGCAACCTGTGCAAAAGTACTTGCCAATATTGCGCCAACACCTGGCGTGTACTCACTTGGCTTAAAGACAACGGTATTTCCGGCAGCAAGTGCATAGGAAATAGATCCCATT
>JBIIRS010000103.1:0-4179 GCA_044341425.1 Candidatus Planktophila sp.
TATCTCAATACTTATATATAGCGGCGCTCAAGCACGACGACTGTGACATCACTGCCTGCAGCGATATTTAGATCGCCTTCTGGAACAGCGATAAATGCATTGGCATCTGAAAGAGTTGCTTGTTCGTCTTGCGCACTAGAACCTTGTGACAGTAAAGGAAGAACAGATTTTCCATCTTCAGATAAGACGGCGCGAATGTAGGAGCGGTAGCCACCAGTTGAAACGATCGCTTTTTCGAGCTTTGCCTTAACTGATGGGCGGTGAATTGTTGCAGCACCGAGCATTGTGCGAATCATCGGCCGGATGAAAAGTTCAAATGAGATGTAAGCAGCAACTGGATCGCCTGGCAGAGTTACAACCGGAGTCTTATCCGGACCAATAACGCCAAAGTTATGGCGGCCGCTAGATTCGATAGCGATATCTACGGTGGTTATTTCGCCCATCGCAGAAAGTGTGCGGGTAATCAAATCAAATGAATCATCGTGGCGTTCTCCGCTAATAATTATTAAATCGGCGCGAACTAATTGATCTTCAATAACCGCCTGCAGTTGGGCTTCGTCGTCAGGAATTGTATGGACGCGATATGCGACTGCTCCAACTTCACGCACTGCAGTAGTTAGCAACCACGAATTAGTCTCGTACTCTTCGCCTGCCTTTAACTCTTTACCTGGTTCAACTAAATCTGGGCCTGCCGAAAGCACAACAACACGTGGATGCGGACGAGTCGGTAAATGATCGCGACCAATAGATGCGGCAAGTCCGATCTGCGTCGAGCGAATTCTTGAACCAGCCTTTAGAACCAAACGTTCTCCGGCATAGATATCTGCGGCAAGGGTGGCTCCGTGTGCATCTAGCAGAGACATCTCGAATGCTTCGAGTGGTCGACAGATCGCTAATAGAGAGGAGAGAAACTCATCTACGCGAGTGCGGTCTGCCATAATCGGAAACAATACTTCTAGTGCAGTAGATAATTGGGGATTTAGATGAGTGCAGCAAGCGAGAAGTCTGAACTCCGTACTCGTTATCGCTTTGAACGCCGTGAAAGATATCTAGATCACTCTTTTTCATACCTTGCTACATCTTCAGAATTTTCTAAGGCAAGCGTTATCGCAAGTTATATCTCTTATGGCGATGAGCCAAAAACAGAAGAGCTAAATCAAGCGTTATTGAAGAGCGGTAAAGATCTTTACCTGCCACGAGTAAACGGTGACGATCTCGAATGGGTGCGTTGGAGCGGAGATAGTGATCAACTTGCACCAAGTAAATTATCAAAGCAACTTCTTGAACCAACCGGTGCCGCACTCACCGACCTTTCGCTGATCAAGTTAATTGTTGTGCCAGCGCTGCGAATTGATAGATCTGGATATCGCTTAGGGCAAGGCGGTGGTTTCTATGATCGCGCGCTTCCAAAACTTTCCGCATGGAGTATTGGGCTGATCCATCCTGATGAGATTTCTAGCGCTGATCTACCTCGTGAAGAATTTGATGTGCCGTTAAACGCGGCAGCAACGCCAGATTTAATCTTGAGGTTTTCTTAACCCTTTGGCAGATTGCGCGCCATAACAATTCGCTGAATCTGATTGGTGCCTTCGTATATCTGAGTTAACTTGGCATCGCGCATCATTCGTTCGACTGGATAGTCAGAGACGTAGCCATATCCGCCCAACACCTGCACCGCATCTGTTGTTACCTTCATGGCTACATCGCTTGCGAAAGTTTTGCTGGCAGCCGAGAAGAATTTCAGGTCTTTATCTCCGCGTTCGCTACGTGCAGCAGCCGCATAAGTTAACTGGCGGGCAGCTTCGATATTCATCGCCATATCCGCCAAGATAAATTGCACGCCTTGGAAATCGAAGATCTCTTTGCCGAATTGTTTACGCTCGTGTGAGTACTTGGTCGCAACATCTAACGCACCTTGTGCAATACCTAAAGCTTGCGCTGCAATGGTGATGCGAGTGTGATCCAAGGTATCCATCGCAAGGGCAAAGCCTGCTCCAACTTCGCTGATGCGGCGATCATCTCCGATTGTCACGTTATCGAAATAAACTTCACGAGTTGGTGATCCGCGAAAACCCATCTTCTTCTCTGGCGATCCAAAAGAAACTCCGGGATCAGATTTTTCAACAATAAAGGCAGTTATTCCTTTTGATCCTTTACTTGGATCGGTCTGCGCAATAACTGTATAGAACTCAGAAACACCAGCGTTAGAGATCCATTTCTTGCTTCCGTTTATTACCCAAGATCCATCTTTTAACTCTGCTTTAGTTTTAAGTGCAGATGCATCTGATCCGGCCTCAGATTCAGAGAGGCAGTAAGAAAATCCTTTGCCTTTTGCAAGCTGTGGCAACCACTTTTCTTTCTGCGCTTTGCTTCCGCTGAGCATTAGTGGCAAAGATCCGAGTTTATTTACCGCTGGGATAAGTGAAGATGAACCACAAACTCGGGCAACTTCTTCAATAATAATTACTGTGGCAAGGGCATCTGCACCTTCTCCACCAAATTCAGTTGGAACATGTGCCGCGCTAAGGCCAGCCTTAAGCAGAGCATCTGCTGCTTCTTGTGGATAGCGATGGTCTTCATCTACAGCTGCGGCATGCGGTGCAATCTCATTTTCGGCAAGCGCGCGAACGCTGTCGCGTAGATCGTTGTACTCAGATGGAAGTGCGTAAAGATCGTTCGCGCTCATCGTTAGCCTCTGTCTTTTCTATCTCGGTCTTGTTCTGCAAGGGTAGATAAGTATGCATTGTATTGAGCAAGTTCATCAGGTTCACCCATGGCCGCTAAGCGCGCTTCATTTCGATCAATGCGCTTGGTCTCTCGCGAGTCATCGCGCATCCATTGAATAAAAGTGGCAACGAGCGCAAGCAGGATCGGAATCTCGCCCATCGCCCAAGCTACAGAACCGCCAGCTCGCTGGTCGGCAAGCAAATCCAAATTCCACGGAGTCTGCAGCGAAGCGAAATACCCTTGATCCAACAACGTTGTAGTTGAAAGTACGGCGATAGCAAAGAAGGCGTGAATGCTCATCGCTGCAAAGAGAATAACTATGCGCACAATATGCGGCACTTTTCGTGGGTTGGGATCGATGCCGATGATCACGTGAAAGAAAAGAATTCCGGCAAGTAAGAAGTGAACGCTCATCACAAGGTGGCCGAGATGTGACTGCATTAAATTTCCAAATAGCGGTGTCATATATAGAACAAAGAGTGAGCCATCAAAGAGGGCAAGCGAAGATACTGGGTTTGTAAATACCGCCGCAGGTTTTGAATGAAGCAATGCAATTAGCGTTCCACGAACTCCGCGCTCTTCACTCGTACGTCCTTGTGGCAAAGTGCGCAGAGCCAAAGTGATCGGTGCACCTAAAACGATTCCGATTGGTGCAACCATTCCGAGAAGCATGTGAGCAATCATGTGATACTCGAAAGAGAACTTGGCGTAAACACCTAAACCACCGCTTGTCGCATAATCAATTGCGCTAATTCCAAGTGCAAAGGCAACGGTTCGTCCCACTGGCCACTTATCTCCGCGGCGCGTAAGAATGATTACTCCTCTTATATAAAGTGCAACCGCAGTTATCAGTACACCAATCATTAGCGCATCTGGATCGTAGAGCGAGATCAAGCGCCAAAGGTTTGGAGGTGGTGGCGTTGCGATCCCGGCCACTGCCAAACCTGGATCCAGCACAGAACTTTCAGCACGCAAAGGTGGTTGCATCGTTGAAAGTTTGGCGCCAACAAAGGTGGTTATGGCCATGATCAATACTTCAACTGAAAGCAAACGGCCCAGCTGTTTTCCATCTAATTTAAGCGAACCTTTTAATTGGCGACGGTTCAAATAGCCAAAGAAGATAAGCGCTGCCGTTAATAAAATCTTCAGCAAAACCATGCGTGCATATTCAGAATTCAAAGCGCTTTGGAAATTTAGCCTCGCCCACGCGTTTGCAGTTCCGCTCGCTGATACCGCTATCGCTGCCCATAGAGCCAAAGCGCTAAAGCGCGGTAACGCAATCGCTCGGTCTTCGGCCTTCAGGAAAGTAATCGCTACTAACCCACCTACCCAGAGTGAAATAGCGACGACGTGTACAACTAGAGATCCAATAGCCAGTGCATGTGAACCACTAGATGCTGAATGGCTTTCAAAGACGGGCGCGATTATTGCTGCCAGGCTTAGTAAGAGCAG
>JBIIRS010000093.1:0-4999 GCA_044341425.1 Candidatus Planktophila sp.
AATAAGAGCGATCAACGTATTTACTGCACCGAGATTGGTGGCATACCCGAAGCAATAACTCCAATTGTGCCAGCGACTGAAATCCATCGTTATGCAGAAATGATTTCAGTAGGCGGAGAAATTTGGTGCGTTCGGGAAACTCATATTGCTGGCGTTGTTACTCGAGCAATTGTTGCGATTGGTACAAATGAGATTCGAGTAATTGAATCATCTTCGCACTTTTATTCCCACTTGCGTCCCTCTGAAGATGAATCACAATTAGTCTGGGTCTGTTGGGAGCACCCTCAGATGCCATGGGATGGCACTGAGATTAAGGTTGCAGAAATCTCAGCGGGAACTCTTAAAAACATTCGAGTGGTTGCGGGTGGAGTTAACGAATCTTGCCTTGGCCCTGAATGGGGCAACGACGGCTTGCTTTATTACATTAGTGATCAAAGTGGCTGGTGGAACCTTTGGAGTTTGGATAAAGATGGCCATAAGAGGCACGTAGTCAGCGATGAATCTGAATGGGGATATCCACTCTGGTGGCTTGGGCTGAGTTTCATAGAAGTTCTCGATGATGGTCGCATTCTTTCATCGCGCGGATCTGTTGTTTCGAGAAAACTAGTTCTAGTAGATCCGGAAACAGGTATCTGCACAGATATTGACTCCCCACTCACAAATTTTCAGCCCACTATAAGTGCAGGAAATGGCAAGGCTTATGTATTCGGCGGAAGTCCGACGGTCACTTCTGAGTTTGTTGAGCTCGACTTAAAAACTCTCAAAACCCAGACTGTATTTGCAACAAAAACTCCCGTCGAACCCAAATATTTCCCAACACCATATGAGTTTATTGCGCTCCGCGAAGATGGCCGCAAGGTCTATACAATCGTTCATCCTGCTCACCACCCAAATTTTGAACCTTCCGAGAAGACTCCTCTCTTGGTGGTTGTCCACGGCGGACCTACGGCACAAGCAGTTCCGACTCTCTCAATGAACTATGCATATTTCACAACTCGCGGAATCACTGTAGTCGATATCAATTACGGGGGATCTTCTGGCTATGGTCGGCATTATCGAAATCTCATGCGAGGAGCGTGGGGAATTGTCGACCGAGAAGATGTTATTGCAGTCGTTGATTCACTTATTTATGCGGGAACCGTAGATGCAAATAAAGTTTTAATTCGAGGTGGATCTGCAGGAGGGTTTACAGTTCTCAACGTTTTGGTTAATAGTAATCACTTTGCTGCAGGAGCTTCGTATTACGGTGTAGCGGATTGCTCTGCACTTGCATTAGATACTCACGACTTTGAATCAAGATACCTGGATTCTTTAATCGGAAAATATCCAGAGGATGCAGATTTGTATGTAGAGCGATCACCACTAACGCACGCTCATCGCCTGAGTTCACCACTAATCATCTTCCAAGGCTTGGATGACAAAATTGTTCCCCCTGCACAGTCAGAGGCTTTTAGAGATGTCTGCGTGAACAAAGGGATAAAGCACGAATATCACGCTTTTGAAGGCGAAGGCCATGGTTTTCGTAAAGCATCATCGATAATTACCTCAATGGAATCAGAGATGAAGTTTTATGGGGAAGTTCTAGGTTTCATCCCCGAAAACGGTTAGAACTAAATGCCCGAGCGGCCAATGGGAGGGGACTGTAAATCCCCCGGCTCTGCCTTCGAAGGTTCAAATCCGTACGCCAAGCCACCAGTAACGCCTATTTTGCTCACTTTTTCTTATGAGCCCAAAGTTGTAGCATCCTTACCATGAGCGCATTTAATCTTCGCATCCAACCTGTACGAGATTTAATGGCCGAAAAAGGGCTTGATGCCTTTGTGCTTCGCCGTAACCCCAATTTGGCTTGGGCCGTTGCTGGACGTTCACATGTTCCAACAACAATCGATGCGGCTTGTTTTGATTTAATTATTACAAAAGATTCAGCTGTTGCAATAACAAATGTTGTCGAGGCGCCACGATTAATTGCTGAAGAGTTTCCTGCAGAAGTTTCCGTACAAACCGTGCCGTGGTCAGAAGGACGAGATCCGTTGTTGCCAGCAGGAGCAAAAGTTGGTTCAGATCAACCTGGCGGAGACAGAGTTGATCTAGGCGTTGAGATCGAGATTATTCGCGGCTCGCTCATTGCAGATGATGTAGAGCGCTTTAAAAAGATCTGTCTGGAAGCCGCATCAGCATTAGGAAGCGCTATGAAAGAGGTAAAGAGTAGCGATAGAGAAATCGATGTGTCAGCGCTTGTTACCAGTTCTTTATGGCGCTCTAATTTAGAGATCGCATTTCTAGGAGTTGCCGGGCAAGAGCGAGTAACAAAGTTTCGCCATCCGTTGCCGACCTCATCTCCAATCGGAGATCGAGTTTCGGCCTCAATATGCGCAAAACGCAAGGGTTTAATTGCATCTGTCACCAGAATTGTCAGCTTTGGGCAGTTATCTCAAGCGGAGATAAGTGGCTACGAATCAATATTTAAAGTCGAAGCTGCGATGTTCGATGCCACCGTGGTTGGTCAGCCATTCTCAGATCCAATTAACGCCGCGATCGCTGCTTATCCGTTAAATGGATTTGATAAAGATGAGTGGCAGAACCATCACCAGGGCGGACCAACCGGCTTCCTGCCTCGTGATTGGCCCGCAAACCAAGGAACAACCCGGTTGATTGCGCAGAACCAACCGATCGCATGGAACCCAACGGGTAAAGGTTGGAAGGCTGAAGATACGATTTTGGCGACGAAATCAGGCGTGGAACTGCTAACCAACGATCCCGAATGGCCTTCATTTAAGGTCAATGGTCGGACCAGACCCTTCATCCTTCAAAGATAACCCCTTTGCTTTGCTCATAACGGTCTCATAACAAGCGAAAAACTCGCGCTTTCCCATTGACTCACTAGGTCGCCAGTGGCACTCTTCACCAAGAGGTCTTACCACTGGAGGCAAATTGAGCACTGTAGCTCTCGTCGCGTTAGCGCGACCTACCTTTGATCTGACCTGCGCCCAGGCTAATTTTGATAGCGCGCGTGCGCTGTTAACGGAACTAGGTGCTTCGATAGTTGGACCAACCGAACTCGTAATGACAGTTGAAGATCTCGCTGCTGTGAAACTTCCAGCGGCTGACCTTCACATTTTATTTATGGCCTCATTTGCAGATGCATCACCTGCAGTCGAACTCTTTGGAAAAGTTAAAGGGCCAATCCTTGGTTGGTCTATGCGCGAACCTGGTGAAGTTGGCGAAAGACTTAAGTTAAATTCAATGTGCGGCGTAAATCTTGCGGCACATGCTCTGATGAATGTTGGGCAATCAATTCGTCATATCCATGGCAATGCCAATGAAGCGAATGTGCGCAGTGCAATCCGTGATGCGCTCGCCGGAAAACTTCCTGAGGCAACCGCTCCAAAATCTATAGCCGGAGAATTTGCACCTGCCGGCGAAGTTGAAAAAGCTTTTGCTTGGTTAAAGGGCAAGAAGATCGGCGCTGTTGGAGATGCTCCAATTGGATTTACTCCTTGCGTATTTGATGGCCAACAGTTGAATAAGTATTTCGGTCTTGATGTTCGTCAAATAACAATTACTGATGCATTTGGCAGAATTGCCGAAGTTAAAGAAGAAGCACGCGAGTTAGCGTATGCAAACGCTGTAGCCGCCCAGCCTTCACTATCTTCAGTAAATGTGGCTGAAGCCAAGAAAGTTTATGGAGTTGAAGTTGCGCTAGATACCTGGCGCGAAGAAGAGTCACTGGATGCAATTGCGATCCGCTGCTGGCCGGAATTTCCAACAGATATGGGCGCCTGCATCTGTTCATCACTTGGCCGCCTTTCAGATCGCGGCACCGTAACAACCTGCGAACGCGATGTCTTAGGCGCCGTAACCATGATGGTTTGCGAGTCACTGGGTTCAGATGAAAACTATTTGGTAGATATTGTCGATCTAGATGCAGATAAAGGTTTAGTTCGACTCTGGCATTGTGGTTCAGCTGCGACAAAATTAGCTGCCGACCCACAGAATGCAACACAAACAACACACTGCAATCGCAAATTAGGCGTTGCAGGTAATTTTCCGCTCAAGACCGGACCAGTAACGCTGTTCCGTATTGATCGGGATGTAGATCCGAGCAATAGCACGGGTTTACGAATGGTTGTGAGCCGAGGGGAATCTATCCCTGCTCCCAATCACTTCCAAGGTAATACCGCAACGGTTATCACTCAACCTGATGCTGCTGCGTTAGTAAATGGAATAGTCACTGGCGGATATCCGCATCATCTAGTCATCTCGTGGATAGATGTGCGTCCGGGTATTCGTCAAATGGCAAAGATGTTAGGGATACCCCTCACAGAATGGTAAAACAACTAAAACCCTCGATTAGCAAAGGACTACAAATGATGAAAACTCAAGGAATGACTTCCTTTAGTGCACGTCGCCTTGGCGCAGTAGCTGTGGTTGCATTCGCAGTTGCTGTTTCAACATTGCCATCGGCATTTGCAGCTGGAGAAGTCTTAGGAAAGGCTTGCAAGCTTGAAGGTGTTTCAACCGGAACAACTTCAACTTCACTTGTTTGCAAAGCTGGAACAAATGGAAAACTGACTTGGCAGAAGGTTCGCCTAAGCGCAAGCCTTGGCGCTCCAATCAAGGAGATTACTCCACCAGCTGGATCAATTGAATTCTGGCACTCACGTCCAGAAGATAAACTTTACTTCGAAAAAATTATCTCAGACTACGAGAAGAAGTATCCAGGAACAAAAATCACGCAGGTAACCAAGACAAGTGGTGACTATGAGGCAACTGCTCGCGTTCAGATTCTTGGAAACCCAAAGGCAGCACTCTTTGCAGCACTTCGCGGTCCTGTATTTAATGACTTCGTAAAGAGTGGGCTTCCTGCAGATCTCACAAACGAGCGTTTCGTAAAACGAAACATCATCGCTAAAGGACTAGGCGCTGGAACAGTCCAGGGTCGCGTTCTCGGAGTTCCTTACCACTACCTATTTAACAACCCGGTCTATAACACTGAACT
>JBIIRS010000094.1:0-4972 GCA_044341425.1 Candidatus Planktophila sp.
TGACCGATTACTGATGGATCTAGTTCGCGGTACTCCTTCCACTCTGTTAAGTGGAGGATGGCATCGGCGCCTTTAACACAATCGCTAACTTTCTCGGCGAAATCAAGGTTTGGGAAACGCTTACGCGCTGGTTCGATTCCCTTTGGATCATGGACAACAACTGTGGCACCTGCGGCTTGAAGTTGTGCAGCGATATCAAGTGCGGGGGAGTCGCGAACATCATCACTATCGGGCTTAAATGTCGCACCGAGTACCGCAATTTTATACTGCGTTAAATCTTCAGAAAGATCTGCCCGTACAACATCAATTACGCGTTGGCGTGCACGTAAGTTAATGGCATCAATCTCGCGTAAGAATTCGAGCGCTTGGTCAGCGCCAAGTTCTTGCGCGCGCGCCATAAAGGCACGGATATCTTTTGGAAGGCAACCGCCACCAAAACCAATACCTGCCTGTAAGAAACGATTTCCAATTCGTGGGTCGTAACCGATCGCCTTTGCAAGCACAGTGACATCCCCGCCAGCTGCCTCACAAACTTCTGCCATAGCGTTGATAAATGAAATCTTCGTTGCCAGAAATGAGTTTGCCGCAACCTTTACAAGTTCAGCGGTTGGAAGATCGGCGCGAATCCAAGGGGTTCCAAGATCGATAATCGGTTTGTATACCTCTTTGAGAATCTCTTCAGCGCGATCGTTAACGACGCCAACAACAAGGCGGTTAGGAGTCAAAGTATCTTCAACGGCAAAACCTTCACGAAGAAACTCTGGGTTCCAAGCTAAATCAGCCTGTGGTGCAGATGTCGCCAAAATATCGCGGAGCGATTGGGCGGTGCCTACCGGAACAGTTGATTTACCTACAACGAGTGCGCCATCTTTTAAGTGTGGTGCGATCGCTGCCACGGAAGATTTCACATATGTTAAATCTGCGGCAAGGCCATCTTTACTCTGCGGTGTTCCAACACAAATAAAGTGAACGTCGGCATCAGCAACTGCTGAAAAATCTGTTGTAAAGGATAGTCGGCCGGTCTTCATCTCTGCTGCGAGCAAGGTATCTAAACCTGGTTCGTAAAACGGGAGCTCGCCCCGAGAGAGTAGATCTACTTTATGTTGATCGGTATCAACGCCGACAACTTCAAATCCAAGTGATGACATACATGCTGCATGAGTGGCTCCGAGATAGCCACAACCAATAACTGAGAGTTTCATAGGGTTTTAGTCTAAAGCACCTTCTATTTGATTTCCCCGCATGGATTTTCCGCTGCGGTACGCGTCTTAAATTTATCGACAATGACTGGCTTAGCAGATGCAGATGAACTTGGTGATGGTGATGGAGTTACTACATCTACCAGCGCTGCATCATCACGGATTCTTGTCCACAATTCAGCGCTTAACACTGGATCCCAAATTACAACCGAGCCGGCGGTGGGATGTCTGCCATTTGCAGTCTTGAGCGGAACGGTCAAAGTACGAACATTTCCGGAAGAAAGTCCGCGCATCTGTTTTGCCAGATCTAATAAATCATCTTTGCTTAAGTTCTCATCCATTTTGACGGTAGAGATCGCTGCATTCATAAAGTTGACTAATTTAATTGGATTTAGGAGCACTCCAGTGCTTGTCGCCTTCTTAATTACAGAACTCATAAATTGTTGTTGACGTTGCATACGCCCGATATCACCTCGTCCATCAAAGTCACGAGTACGCACATATTTCAAAGATTCAATTCCATCAAGGGTATGCGTGCCGGCGTCAAGAACTAGGTGGCTCTTTGGGTCATCGATATCTACCTTCGTGCAAACTTCGATTCCGCCTAGTGCGTCCACAATCCCTGCAAATCCAGCGAAACTTACTTCGATGTAGTGATCCATCTTTAGATTTGTAGCACGTTCAATAGTTTCAATTAGTAGCGGTGCACCACCAAAAGCGAATGCGGCATTTAACTTATTCTCACGATCTGGAATCTGTGATTTCCCATCAGTACTTAAATGCGCCGGAATTGTTACGAGCGAATCACGGGGAAGTGAGACGAGAAAAGCCTTATCGCGTTTCTTGCTGATGTGAACCAACAACATCGTGTCAGATCTTCCACCAGCGGCGGTTTGCGCATTTCCAACGCGTAGGGCTTTCATCTCTTCTTTGGTCAGACCTTCACGAGTATCTGAGCCAACCAATAAATAGTTAAGAGCTTTAGATGTTTTCTCAGGGCGATTATCTAGCCCAGCGAAGACGCTGATGCGATCGATCCTGCCGCTTACTTGACCTAATCCGATCCAAGATAGCGATGCGAGAAGAACTACACCCACAGAAAGTGATGTAATAACCTTTATTGCTCGCGTCGATTTCACATACGAACTCTACTTGGGCGATAGCGTAGAGGGGTTATGTCGACATATATGGGCGAGTTATCTGTCTCACCAGCAGTTAGCGTGATTCTTCCCGTTCTAAATGAAGAAGCGCACTTAGCAGAATCTATATCGGCAATCTTGTCCCAGGATTATCGCGGCGTATTTGAAGTAATCCTCGCCCTCGGCCCTTCGCAAGATCGCACAGATGAAATTGCAAAGTCGCTATCAGCCAGAGATTCGCGAGTTAAATTGGTAGCCAACCCAACTGGAAAAACAGCAGCTGGACTCAATTTGGCGGTAGCCGCTTCTACACACCCAATAATTGTTCGCGTTGATGGCCATGCGAAAATTCCACAAAACTATCTAACTCTCGCCGTTGAAATTCTTGAACAAACTGGCGCCGTAAATGTAGGTGGAGTAATGGCTGCAGAAGGTGTAAGCAGCTTTGAAAAGGCAGTTGCTCGTGCGATGCGCAGTCCATTGGGAGTTGGAGCATCACGCTTTCACACAGGTGGAGAAGCTGGAGAGGTAGACACTGTTTATCTCGGAGCCTTCAAACGTGCAGCGATTAACCAAGCAGGTGGTTTTGATGAGCGATATACCCGCGCCCAAGATTGGGAGTTAAATTATCGCTTGCGCAAGAACGGAGGATTGATTTACTTCGATCCGAGATTGCAAGTCACATATCGCCCGCGCCCAAATTTGAGAAAGCTAGCGAAGCAGTATTTCCAGTATGGAACTTGGCGAAGAGTTGTTTCACGTAGCCACAGCGGAACAATTAATTTGCGTTATCTAGCACCGCCAGTAACTCTGCTTGGATGCGCGACTTCTGTAATTGCCGGATCTTTACTTCATCCGATTCTCTATTTGCCGGTGGCAGTTTATGGAGTATTCATCGGCGCATCTGCTCTACTAATTTCGCGGTCAATTCGTGAATTCTTTTCACTTCTTGCGATAATTCCAACAATGCATTTCGCTTGGGGTGCGGGGTTCATCACCTCAACTAAAGCGCTGCGGTAGCCTTTACCCATATGAGCGCTCCTGTAACCATCTACGAACCCTTTCGCGCTGGCCTGCCGCCGCTGGGTTCATACCTGCGTTCTCTATGGGCGCGCCGCTCGTTTATCTCAGAGTTTTCTCGCTCTGAACTCCGCGAACAAAACTATGGCTCGGTCTTCGGCCAGCTTTGGTTGGTCTTAAATCCGCTGCTCTTATCAGGTGTCTACTTTCTTCTGATTTACATCATTGGCGGCCATAGCGATGCGATCAGGTATGGGAATTTAACTGCCAGCCTCTTTCTCTTCTATTTAATTAGCAATAGTTTGAGCGGCGGCGTTAAATCGATTACCGCTGGGCAGCGCTTGATTTTAAATACCGCCTTCCCGCGCATAATGCTTCCAATTTCGGCATCGGTAATTGCCTTATTTAAATTTATCCCAACGCTATTTGTATTTTTCATTATGCGCACCGTCCTTGGTTTGGAATATTCCTGGAACATGTTTTGGGCGGTCCCAATCATGGCGATTGCCTTGCTGATGGGGCTTGGAATGGCGATTCTGATCTCTTGTATCAATGTCTACTTCCGAGATATCGCCAGCTTCCTTCCTTACATGACTCGCAGCCTTCTCTATTTATCTCCGATCCTTTATCAGGCAAGTGACCTATCAGATGAATTAAAACGTTTTGAGATAGTAAATCCAATTTTCTATCTTCTCGATGCTTGGTCACAAGTAATGGTCTATGCCCAAACGCCAGATCTATTCTCTTTAATCCATGCACTTATCTGGGCGCTAGTAATCTTCTCTATAGGTACTTACTTCTTCCTATCTAGGGAGCGTGATTTCGCTGTCCGCCTCTAATTCACAAAATTCAATTCACCCAAAAAATGGTCTCGCCGTTTCAGTGCAGAACGTAGGACTTACCTACAAGACTTCAATTGTTAAGCGACCAACGCTAAAAGCGCGTCTTAAAACTATTGGACGCTCCAGCAAACACACTCGCGTAGTTAACGCACTCAATAACGTCAATCTTGATGTTCGCTATGGCACCGTGCTCGGCGTAATCGGATCAAATGGCGCTGGTAAATCTTCACTGATGCGCGTTATCTCAGGAATTGTTCCTCCAACTCAAGGACGTATTGAAGTCCATGGCTCAGTTAGCACGCTTCTTGCTCTTGGAGTTGGCTTTAACCCTTCCATGACCGGGCGCGCCAATGTCTATTTAGGTGGCCTTGCTGCAGGAATGTCACGCGCAGAAATTGATAGCCAGTTCGATGCGATCGCTGATTTTTCAGAGCTAGGAGATGCCATTGATGCCCCAATGCGCACTTATTCATCTGGAATGTATGCGCGCCTGGCATTTTCAGTAGCCGCAACGGTGCAGCCAGATATTTTGATAGTTGATGAAGCGCTAAGTACAGGTGATGCTCACTTTAAAGAGAAGAGCCTGAATCGGATTAAAGAGTTACGCACCGCAGACCGCGCGCTTATTTTGGTTAGCCACGCGATGGCAACGATCGAAGATGTCTGCAATGAAGTTGCCTGGCTCCATAAGGGCACGTTGATGGCGCGCGGAAATCCAGCGGAGATTATCAAGCAATATCGTGAATTTATGCAGGTCGGAAAGAGCGCAGCA
>JBIIRS010000100.1:0-4382 GCA_044341425.1 Candidatus Planktophila sp.
GCCATTTTTTACCTCTTCTCTCAGTTCACTGAGACTTATCTACTGGTGGAGTCCTTGCTATAAATTATCGTCAACGAGTGACAATTAAGGAGCGACGCTCCCTAACTGTGGATTACTCGGGACGCATAACCTTTGTACGGAGTACAGATTCATTCAAATTAAGTTGGCGATCCAACTCTTTGATTGCTGCTGGTTCGCAATTCATATCGATGACTGCGTAGATACCTTCGCCTTTTTTCAGAATTTCAAAAGACATACGGCGCTTGCCCCAAAGGTCAAGCTTGTTTACTGTGCCACCGCTATCTTTGATGATCTTGAGATATGTCTCAAGGCTTGGTGTGACTGTGCGTTCTTCAAGTTCTGGATCAAGAATGACCATTAATTCATAGTGACGCATGCGTTAACCCGACCTCCTCTGGACTAAGACGGCCACGGTATTTCCGTGACAGGAGGGTTAGTGCTTCTTTGTTTAGCCCCCGATGGGAGCCTCACGCTGAAGAGTTAAGGGTACGCGTTGCCGCTTTCAAAGAGAAATTCACGCAGGGATCTGTGGGCGGCTGGGCCCTGGGTCCCGCCGGCCAGCCCGCGGCGCACGAATATGGCGATTAGGTAGATGGTGGCTGCAATACGGAGCAAAGAAATAAGTGCATAACCGTAGAGCGGCAGACCAAATGTTGCGCCAGTGACGGTGGCTAAGTGCTGCCAAATTGCAACGTGATAAATAAGTTCGGCGCCTTGCCAGATCCAGAATGCATGTAAGTCGCGTTTATCAATCAGCGCGATTACCGCAAGTGGGGTTAGCCATAAAACATATTGTGGTGAGTAAACCTTGCTAGCCACCATCACCGATGCGAGAACGATGAAGCTAAGAGAAGCAAGTGATGGAATGGTGCGGAGTTCGAGAATGTAAATTGTTATAGCCGCAAATGCTGCCAGCAAAAGTAAAATTGAAAGGTAATTAAGGTTTGCCAGATTTATACCCAGTGCAGTGAAGGCGTACCAAAGGGATCCCCAATCAGATCCGCGTGAAAGATTTAATTGATAGAAACGCAACCAGCCTTCAGGGGTTGTTAAGTAAACAGGCAAGTTGATGGCAGTAAATGTGGCAGCTGTGATTAAGAGATAGCGAAGCGCCCCAGAAATTTGGTTACGTCGCAAGAAGATAAAGGCGATCGGAAGCAATAAGAAAATCGGCATGAACTTTGTTGATATTGAAAGACCAAGTGCAAGTGCGCTTAAATCTAATTTCTTTCGATCAAACCAATAGATCGCACCTAACATCGAAATAATCGCCCAGAGATCCCAGTTGATATAAAGCGATGCGATTGCAGCAGGTGCAAGCGGCGTTAAGTAAGCAAACTCAGGGCGCATCTTGGCGACGATTAACGAGATGAAGATAAAGAGCAGCGCTAGAAAAAAGATATTTGCATAGAAATAATTTTGTAGCGCGTTATCTCCTGTTGGAATTATCTTGGCCACTGCCCACATAATCGCACCAGTTACGACTGGATATTCAACAGAAGCATCGCCATTGCTATAGGCCCATTCGCCCTTATTTAAGCCTCTTTCGCCATATAAAGCGGGAAGGTCGGAGTAACAGGCATGAACATATTGGCCCGGTGTTTCCCAGTCATTTGATAAGCAAGGGCTAAATTTTGCAAAACTTAATAGTGAAGCAAGTATTGCTAACGCAATTAAGGCGCGTGCACTTGTGCGCACGGGTTAATCTTCTTTTCTTACCTGAACGCCGCCGCTAGTCATGACTATCGGATCAAGTCCACCAATATTTGAAGGCGCTGGGAAACTCATCTCTGGTTGGCCTCTTAGCGCACCCTTCATAAATGCAGTCCAGATTCGCGCTGGGAAAGTTCCACCTGTAACAGATGTCAGTCCGCCGATTCCGTTTAGTGATTCTGATGCGCTATCTCGGAAGAGCGCAACTGCTGCAGAAAGTTGTGGGGTGTATGCGCTAAACCAAGCAGAGGCGTTGGATTGGCTTGTTCCAGTCTTTCCGGCTGCCGGACGACCTAGTGCAAGTGCGGCAGAACCTGTGCCGCCATTTACAACGCTCTTAAGGGCATAAGTTAAATCAGCCATTACATCTTTGGAAAATACCTCTTGGGTTTGGGAAGTTCCTTCGTAGAGCAAGCCTTTATTTGGTCCCGTTACAGATGAGATTAGATATGGCTTTGAGTAAATTCCTTGTGCTGCAAATGTCGCATAAGCATTGGCAACATCGATCACATGTGGGCTCGCAACACCAAGGGTTACAGAAGGCGCTGGCACCATGGCGACAGATTCAGGAATGCCTGCTCGGCGTGCAGCGTCAACGACTTTATCTAGCCCAGCTTTTTGTCCAAGTGGAACATAGATGGTGTTGATTGAGAACTTAGTTGCTTGGAGAAGATCAATCTGGCCCCAGCCTTCATTTCCATAGTTAGAAACTTCATATGGTTTTCCTAGATCATCAAAGATTTGTGGTGAATCACCGTTCCACATTGAAGTAAGTGGAATACCTGCTTCAAGCGCTGCGATCAGAGCGAAGGGCTTAAAGGTAGAGCCGGCTAGCGCAATTGACTGGGTGGCATCGTTTAATTGGCGCTCTAAATAGTCTCGTCCACCATACATCGCAATAATTTCGCCAGTTCCTGGTCGAATTGCCGCTAAACCAATTCTTAAATTATCTGGCGCCTTCTTTGGATAGAACTTAGTGACTGCATCAACTGCAGATTGTTGTGCGCGCTGATCTAGCGTTGTTTTAATTACTAGACCACCAACAAGTAATTGGTCTTCAGTAAAACCTAGCTTGCCCATCTCTTTCTGAACTGCGGCAACGATGTGTCCTTTAGGACCACTGAGTTGTCCTGTTGTGGTGCGCGGAATAACAGTTGGGAACTTTGCCTTCGCCGCATCTTCAGCGGTGATCCATTCGCGTTCTAACATTCCATCAATTACATATTTAAAACGATTCTCTAGACGTACGCCGTTCTCTTCAGAAAGTGATGGGTCGTAATAACCAGGAGAACGCAAAATACTTGCGATCACCGCCATCTGTGACAAGTTAAGTTGGCTTACGTTGCGATTGAAATATTGCTGCGATGCGGTTTGCACACCGTAAGCACCACGGCCAAAGTAAATAGTGTTTAGATAATTTTCAAGGATCTGATCTTTAGATAGAGAGTTCTCTAGCTTCAAAGAAATTACAAGTTCTCTTATCTTTCTTTGAATTGTGCGGCTCGGCGAGAGAAAGGCAGTTTTAGCGTATTGCTGGGTGATTGTTGATCCACCTTCGCCGGTTAAATTTCCAGAGCGTAAGTTGTTAAGTAGCGCGCGCGTAATACCAGTGATACTAAATGCCTTATTTGAATAAAAGTTGCGGTCTTCGGCGGCTAGAACTGCGTTACGTAGATCTAGAGGAATCTTCGCTAGCGGCAAGATCTGACGATTCTCTGATCCGATGCGCCCAATTTCTTGGCCGTTGGAATACTGAATAATTGTTGATTGGCTATTTACATATGCATTTGGATCTGGAATTGAAACGGTAAACCAGGCAAATGCGAATAGCGTCGATCCAGCGATAAAACCAAAGCCGGCTAAGAAAATACCGGCACGGATAAGTTTTCTGCGGATCATTTCTTAAGGTTACCCTTTAACCCAATCTTCATCTTCCAAGGTGCGTACGCGACGGGGTGGCTTTCGCTCACTTCCATCGCCTAATAGGTATGAAGAGCAGAGATGGTTCCAAGAGCATTCACGGCAGACTTCAACGGTGTAGACCGCAAATTCACCAAACTCTTTCTCCATTTCCAATAACTCAACCTCAGTCTTTATGCGACCTGAGAATTGTCCGAGTTGATCACCGAATGTGTAACGAAGTTCGACCAGGGATTCTTTCTTACAGACCGGACATTTTCGTTGCGCTTTCTCGCCGTGATATTTAGCAGCGCGCATTAGATAAGGGTCAGCATCACAAGCATCGACTACTCCGCGGAAGAGCGCCAATAAAGTCGCGCGCTTATCGAGTGAATAATCGATGAACGCACGCTTGGATTGCATAGTAAGAGAAGGATAAACCTCTTTTGCAGGCTTTGCGCGACTACCCTTTGGTTATGAACGTCTGGCAGATATTAACCGATCGTAAATTTGCTCGGTTACTTCGCCTGCGCTGGACTGGCCAGATAACCGATGGAATATTCCAGAGCGCCCTCGCCTCTTTCGTTTTATTCTCGCCAGAACGTCAAGCAAATGCACTTAGCGCCGCCTTAGCATTTGCTGTGGTTCTTCTGCCATATTCATTGATTGGTCCATTTGTCGGAACAATTCTGGATCGCGTTTCTAGACAACGAGCGATTATGTTTGCAAACTTAAGTAGAGCAACAACT
>JBIIRS010000095.1:0-4758 GCA_044341425.1 Candidatus Planktophila sp.
TTTCATACGACGAACTAGCTCCGTATATCGATGCCATTCAAAGACTTGTAGTTAGAGGCGCTCCGGCGCTCGGTGTTGCTGGCGCATACGGCGTCGTACTTGTTATTGATGAAGCATCGCGTAAAGGACATAGTGCGCAAGAGTTAGAAGATAACCTTGATTTACTTCGCGATGCACGTCCAACGGCAGTTAACTTGGCCTGGGCTGTTGAGAAGATCCGTAAACATTTGCCAGAAGGCCGCGACGCAGTTCTTGCCGCTGCGCACCAGTTAGCAAGTGAAGATAAGCAATCGAGTACCGATATGGGAAATATCGGAGCGGATTGGCTGATCAATAAACTGGGAAGCAAACCAATGACTTTATTGACCCATTGCAATACAGGGTCGCTTGCTACAACCGGTACCGGTACCGCGCTAGGTGTTATTAAAGAGATGCATAAGCGTGGATTTGTGAAAGAAGTTTATGCAGATGAAACTCGTCCGCTACTTCAAGGCTCACGTTTAACCGCATGGGAATTGATGAAATCTGAAATTCCTTATCGCATTGAACCTGATGGAGCCGCAGCGATGGCGATCCTGAGTGGTCGCATTGACGCTGCGCTTATCGGCGCAGATCGAATTGCTAAAAACGGTGATTCTGCAAACAAGATTGGTTCGCTAAGTGTCGCTCTTGCTTGTCATGCTGCAGGAATTCCATTTCTCGTGGTTGCACCAGAATCAACAGTTGATCGCAGCATCAAAACCGGAAGTGAAATACATATCGAGATACGTGGAGATGAAGAGTTAACACATTTCAAGGGAATCCAAGTCGCACCAATTGGAGCCAAGACCTTTAATCCAGCTTTTGACGTCACACCAGCAAAGTACATAAGTGCAGTCATAACCGAGAAACAATCCTACGAAATAGCAGAAGGCCAAACACTATGAGTGATCTAAAGCCATTACACGACCTCGTCGCACGTTCACAGAAGATCGGTGCCGATCAATCAATGGTTGTTTACGGAGGCGGAAACACATCTAGTAAAGGTGAAGTTAAAGACCATCTCGGTCGCCTTAAGAAAGTTCTCTGGGTTAAAGGATCTGGCGCAGATATGCAGTACGCCATCGATCGAGATTACCCAGCGCTATACCTGGAAGAGCTACTAGCGCTACGCGATTTCGACGCTTTAGACGATGACACGATGGTTGATTATGTAACTCGAGCGTTGGTTGATCCAACTTCACGCCGTCCATCCATCGAAACTCTTTTGCATGGCTTTCTACCAGCAAAACATATTGACCACGTGCATGCCGATGCGATCTGTGCGCTCACCAATCATCCGCAAGGAGAAAAAGCAGTTCGTGAAGCGCTCGGTGAAGAATTCGCATATGTAGATTGGATTCGTCCTGGCTTTGAACTTTCAAAGCTAGTTGGCGGTTTAAGCGATTACGCTGGTGTAGTTCTTGCTCATCACGGCCTAGTTGTTTGGGATGAAGATTCAGATCGTTGTTACCAAAAGACTCTTGATGCAGTGGCTTTAGCGGATAAGTACTTGGATTCGCTTAATAAACGACCAGCGGCGAACTTCCAACATCAAGATCTGCCTGACGAAGAGTTAAAGGACTTACTTCTAAAGTTGCGCGGAACCCTCGGTAAGAAGCAGTTACTAAGAACAGATACTCGTTTGGCCGAAATTGCATCACGTCCAGACCTGAAGAAGGTCTTGGCTCTAGGTGCATCAAGTGCTGATCACATGCTGCGTATCCGCCCTAAGTCAGCAACAGTAACTTTGGAAGATACTGAAACCGGAATCAATGAATTCCGCGAGAACTACAGCGCATATTTTGAAGCAAATAAATCTTTGCTGCCCGCTGGTTACACAAGCCACGGAAATGACCCACGCGTAATTCTTGTTCCAGGCGTAGGTGCGGTTACTGCCGCAACAACAATTAAAGAGAATGTGATGCTGGCAGATATTGCATCACACACCCATAAAGTTGCAGCTCGCGTCATTGATGTTTTTGGCGATGGAGACACGATCTCTGATGCAGAAATCTTTGGCTTTGATTACTGGCCAATGGAGCTATTTAAGTTAAAGAACAAGCCAGCTCCAGCACAACTCGATGGACACATCATTATCGTCACAGGTGCCGGCAGCGGCATCGGTAGAGGCGTGGCACTTGAACTCGGAAAACGTGGCGCTCATGTAGTGCTTGCCGATATCGAAGAAAAAGGACTTCTAGAAGTCGAAAAAGAGTTTGCCGAGAATAAATGCAATCCGCCGCTATTGGTATTGGGTGATCAGTCAAAGGAAGCAGATGTTCAGGCGACAGTTACAAAAACCATTAAGCATTTCGGTGGACTTGATGGCGCTGTAATTAACGCTGGTATTGGGATCAGCGACAAACTTGAAGACTTGGATGTTGAAAAATGGCGCCGCGGTTTAGATATAAATCTTTCTAGCGCATTTATGTTGACCAAAGAAGCGATGAAGGTAATGCGCAAACAGAAGATGGGTGGCTCGATCGTTTACATCGCGAGCAAGAACGCATTTGCACCGGGCGCAGGATTTGGTGGTTATTCAGTTAGCAAAGCTGGAATGTTGCAGTTGATGCGCATTGCAGCTCTCGAAGGTGGAAACGCTGGAATTCGCTTCAACGGAATCAACCCTGACGCAGTCTTCGATAACAGCAAGTTGTGGGAAGGCGGTATTCGCGAACAACGTGCAGCTGCACATGGTGTGAAACCAGAGGAACTTGAGGACTTCTATGCCTCTCGAAATCTGTTGAATGCACGCGTAAGAAGCCTAGATGTGGCTCGTGCCGCAGCATTCTTCTTAAGTGATGAATCTTCACGCACAACAGGAAGCGTTATCGCTGTCGATGGTGGTGTTGCGGCCGCATTTCCTAGGTAGATAATTGCCCATGGCAAATGGGGAGGCGCTTTAGTGGATCGTATCTACGTAACCTATAAATTCACTGGCGAAGACCCAAAGTCGTTGGCTGATGTAATTCGTGCAGAACAGACGATCGAATTTCCCTACGAATTAGCGCCTAGTTGGATTCAGGAAGAAGTCGTTGGAAAAGTTGAGGAGATCTCATCCTCAGATAAAACCAGCCACTTAATTACTATTTCCTATAACCCTGATGTAACTGGTGGAGAGTTAAACCAATTCCTCAATGTGCTTTGGGGAAATGTTTCGCTATTCCCTAATGTAAGAATTGTTGATTTAAAACTACCCGATTCCTTCCTCGCGAAATTTAGCGGACCTCGTTTCGGTATCAGCGGATTGCGTAAATTGCTTGGCGCAGAAACCCGCCCCTTGGTATCAACTGCCCTAAAGCCAATGGGATCTGATGCGCAAACACTTGCAGAAATGGCCCGAACTTTAGCTTTAGCGGGATTTGATTTGATCAAGGATGATCACAGTCTGGCCAATCAACCATGGGCAACTTGGAAAGATCGAGTTACTTTAATTTCGCAAGCGGTAAAAGAAGCCAATGAAGTTACCGGTGGAAAATCTGTTTACGCACCGAGCCTTAACCTTCCCTTTGATCAGATAGTTGATGCCGCACATACTGCAAAAGATTTAGGTGCCGGCGCACTATTGATTCTTCCCGGAATAACTGGCTTCGATTCGCTTCGCAAGATTGCATCTGATGACTCCATTGCACTTCCAATTCAGGGCCATCCATCAATGCTGGGCTCATTGATAACTTCGAAATCAGAAGGCATTTCACACGGAATTGTCTTGGGAACTTTGATGAGACTTGCCGGAGCTGACATCACAATCTTCCCAAATATCGGCGGACGTTTTGCTTTCACCAGCGAACATTGTCTAGATATTACTGACCGCTCACGTGAAAAGTTAGGCACGTTAAAGCCTATGTTTATTGCTCCTGCGGGCGGAATGAACTTAGAGCGAATTCCAGAGATGATAAAGATGTATGGCAATGACAGCGCGCTATTGATCGGTGGAGCGCTTTCGCGCGGAAACCTCGCAGATAACGCGGCTCGCATGTGCGAATTGGTGCGCGCCTACTAAACTTAACCACATCATGTGGAAAAAGTTAAAGAAGTTATTTGCCGATCGTCGGGTTTGGGTACGTCAAATTCTTGTTGCGGGCCTGGCTGGGGCAGTAGCGTGGCAAATCGGCGATTTACTAGTTGAAAACGGCGGCGTGGTGGCCGCAATTGTCTGCACCCTATCTATCCGCATTTCCTTACATAAATCAGTTCGTGAAGGTTTCGGCCAAATAGTCGGAACCGCCATTGGCGCAACCGTTGCATTAATCAACGTATCTATCTTTGATTTTGGCTTTATCGCCGTTGGCCTAACCGTGATTTTCTGCGCCGTTGTTGCGCGCGCGCTTCACTTAGGTGAAGTTGCATCGGTAAATGTGCCAGTTACTGCACTTATTGTTATCGGTCCCGGAATTAGTGGAACTACTGCGGCACACCGCCTTGGCTCAACTTTAATTGGGGCAGCCATTGCGATTATATTTTCATATTTCTCTCACGCCAAGACACCGGTTGATCGCGCGATTGATCAGATCACTGATGTGTCTGCCAAAGCTGCGGAGCTATTGGCAAAAATGTCGGAAGGTGTTGCCGCTGGCTACACCCAGAAAGAAGCAGGTAATTGGTTAGCCAAAGCAAGGTTGTTGATGGAGGCTGTGCCTGCCATTCGCGCACAATCAGTTGAAGCGCGTGGACATGCCAGATGGTTCCCAACAGCAGAGAAAGATGTAGCTGAAGAAGTTTATGTCCAAGGAATTG
>JBIIRS010000164.1:0-4754 GCA_044341425.1 Candidatus Planktophila sp.
GCAGATGTAACTCCAACCAGAATTGCCGAGATAGAAAGTGCTACAGTGGCCAAAGCTGCTACAAATGATGTTCTTTTCATCTCGCAAAATTATCGCCTTGCTAAAAGGTAGGCAAGAGCACCGCGCCTATTTTTATGTGGTTAAAAAAATAAAAAAAATGGAAATCGGTGCATAAAAACGTAGGGTCTTATTTGAAATGTTGCCAAGCGTGCGTTTCCACGCCTACAGGAACGTTTGTAAGGCCCGCGCCCTCGGTAACTACTCCAATTAAAAGCCCTGGCAGATCTGTACCGGTTGCCAGAAGGGCGTGATCCTCTCCCCCAGCAAAAATCCAACTCCAAATATCAATATCCATTCGCTGGGCAAGATTTTCAAGCTCCATGAATTCAGCGCTTGCTTGGATTTTAGTTAGGTCAAAGTTAAAGCAAACCTTTGAAGCCTCAGCCATCTGTGCTGCTTGAATAACCAACGCATCGCTGACATCGCAGAGCGCATTCGCTTTTGAAGTATTAAATCCGTAATCAATAGTTGGGGATTTAAACTCGCTAAGTGCTTTTTGTGCAGACTCCATATTCTCTTTTGATCCGGAACTCAAAATCGCCAAACCAGCCGCCGACCAGCCCGTTAGCGATGACAAGTAAATGCCATCTCCTGGTTTAGCTCCACTTCGAGTTACTGCTTTGTTGGTAGAACCAATCGCAGTCATTGAGATAACGATTTGATCAGCGCGAGAGATATCTCCACCAACTACATGGGCTCCCGCAAGATCTGCTTCATATTTAATCCCGCGTGCAAGATCGGAAATCCATTCCATAGTCTCGGAACCGGTAAGAGCAACAGCGACAAGTAGGTAATCGGGCTTAGCTGACATCGCTAAAACATCTGCGGTATTTGCCGCCGTAACCTTTCGCCCAATTTCAAAAGCGCTCGACCAGTCGGTTCGGAAATGAACTCCGGAAACGGCCATGTCGGTTGTTAAAACTTGGGCTTTGGCGCCAGATACAACCGCCGCATCATCGCCAATCCCAAGAGAAATTCGAGGATCAGATGAAGCAAAAATCTCTTTCAAGCGCGCGATTAACTGTGCTTCGTTGAAGCCGCTGGCATTTTTTCGCGCTTCTTTGAAGCTTCCGTCACTAATCGCCATAGCGCCAAGACTAGAACATGGGGTACCTTTGCGCTTACCTTCAACGGCGAAGTTCTCACGAGAAAGGCAGACCACTATGTCAGTTCAGGCATACATCTTGATTCAAACCGAAGTTGGCAAAGCATCTAGCGTTGCAAAATCTGTCTCTGCTATCGCCGGAGTTACATTGGCTGAAGGAGTTACAGGTCCTTACGATGTAATCATGCGCGCAGAGTCTCCATCAATGGAGGAATTTGGCCGCGCGATCTTGTCTAAGGTTCAGGCTGTTCCGGGTATTACACGCACCCTGACTTGCCCTGTTACTTACTAAGACTTATTTCTTCTTAAATCCAGCAGGACACTTCGGGTTTACTCCCGTAATTTTCTTGCTGGTTTTTCCCTTGATGCAGGTCAGAGTCGAACTTTTCTTCGGTGCGGCTTTTGCAGTGGTCGCAGTTGGCTGAGCACTATCTTGAGAGAATTTCACCTTGATAGTCGGGGACGAGAAAGTGAAGTTATCGGCCTGTAGTTTTATGAAGCCATCTTTTTCAGAGACCAAAACCGTAGCCACTTGGCTCGAGTTGCTAGCGGAAACTACCTCGACTCTGGCTTCAATTGGAGCCTTAGAAAAACCGTAGTAGCAACGTGCGGTATCAGATTGAACAATGTAGGTATATCGACCCTTGAACACCGAACCGTCGCTATTTTTGTGAATACCTGCAACTCGATAGTTTAGAGAACCATCCTTAAACTCTGGAGGACCGTTTTCAAATATTGAGGCATTTGTAACCACCATGCCGTGTAGCTTCGTTTTATCTGCAGAACATTTGTTGGTGCCAAGATAGGTATTTGCACCAAAATTCCAAAATATAGAATTAGTTTGGCGCAGAATATTTCTTCCGTTATTGCTCGCCGCCGGAGAGTACGGCTTTAAGTGGTCTTCAAAGGCCGAAAATAGTGCAAACTTTTCGAAATTAACTGAAAACAATCTGGTGGTCGTTTGCG
Organism: Candidatus Planktophila sp.; assembly: GCA_044341425.1. GTDB lineage: Bacteria > Actinomycetota > Actinomycetes > Nanopelagicales > Nanopelagicaceae > Planktophila. Next base: position 2,132 of record JBIIRS010000164.1, read on the forward strand.
CTTCAAGAAATCCAGCATATGTCGTTGATGTGTTACCGCCTACGCCACCATCATTGAAGGAGCCGCTGCCAGGATTCGGCACTGAAACTCCAACTCGGCCTACTGTGAAGAAATCGCGAAGATATTTCTCGAGTTTTGCATCTTTTGAGATCTCTGACTTTGCAACCTTGGCAGATAGTTCAGGAACAAAAGTTACATCTCCGCCGATGCGGATCTTGTTATAAGAGGCATCAAGTGAAGTAACGGCGAACTCTGAATTTTGCATTCGCCCAAAAATCCAACCAGTTAAATCCTTATTCATCCGCAGGGTTACGGCTAATTTCTCGCTGCCGTCAAAATTTGCGGAATCAACGCACTGTGTTCCGATGGCAAACTCTCTGCATGTCGCGCCAGACTTCAACGTGACTGGATAAATTTGGCCCTTGAAATCTGAGAGCACAATCTTGTCTGCGGCTTCACCTGACTGCCGGCTAGATGTCGCTATATACCTCAAGAGAATATGCGCTGCATATAGTCGATCTGATCCATCGGAGTTCTTTTCTGAACTCTTCCAAATGGAAAGTCCCCCACCTGCTGGAACATCGACCAGATTCGCTCCGCTCTTAAATTGATATCTGGCGATCTTTTGGGATGTTGCTTCACCGTAAAGCGTTAACTTTTCTAGCGCGCCACTTGAATTCTTTGCCTCTATCCCGTCAAGGCATGCGCGATCGGCTTCGTTGACACATGGGCTAAGGATCAAATCCGCAAATAAATTGTCGTAAACGCTACAACTTGGATCATCCCAGCCAGAGCACCAAAGCTGCTTCCAATCTTCGAGTTTCTTACTGCCTTTTTGATCTTGTCCGTAGATTGACGATTGACTCCAGAGGCCGAAATCATTTGCGGCAAAGTCTGTATAAACAAATGAATCAGCAGCGCGCGCAGGTGGCGTAAAAGCTACTGCAGAAAATAACAAAACTAAGGAAATCAATGGAGATGCGAATTTGGTAAATCTCTGATTCATCTAATTCCCCAGGACACCGTTACTGCGCGTAAGCGCTGATGTAATTAAGTGGGAAATGACTTCTGTGTATTCCACACCAGTTGCCGCCCACATCTTTGGAAATACGGAAGTGGCGGTAAAGCCTGGCATCGTATTTAACTCATTGATAATGACTTCATTGTTATCAGTTAAGAAGAAGTCAACGCGAGCCAAGCCACTGCAGCCAAGTGCGATAAAGGCATCCACCGCTTTTGCACGAATCAGATCGCTTAACTTCTGATCAATTGCTGCCGGAAGTTCGATGGTAGTTGCTGAATCCAAGTACTTAGCTTCAAAGCTATAGAAATCGTACTTTGGATCGATTTTGATCTGTCCGACCAGCGATGCTTTAGCAACTCCATCTATCTCAAGGACTGCGCACTCAATCTCTTTGCCACGAATTTCTTGCTCAACCATCGCCTTTGGATCAAAGGTATGCGCCTCTTCAAGAGCAGCGGCAAATTCCGCGGCCGATTTAACTTTTGTTGTCCCACGACTTGATCCACCACGTGCTGGTTTTACAAATACTGGATAGCCAAGCAAGTCTGCTTGCTTCTGCACTGCTGATTTATCTTTTGCCCAATCGGATGCGCGAGCGACAAAACCTGCTGCAACTTTAATTCCGTGGGCCGCAAAGATTGGCTTCGCAAATGATTTATCCATAGCAACTGCTGAAGCAAGAACCCCAGAGCCAACGTATGCGATATCGGCCATCTCGAGAAGTCCTTGAATAGTTCCATCTTCACCGTACGGGCCGTGCAGCAATGGAAAGACGATATCAATATTTAAATTTACGCCAGCGCTACTAAAACCTGATGTATCTAAGGAAACGGCGTTTCCAGTTTCTGGAGCTACTGGGAGCACGCCATTCTTAATGGTTAGAGAAGTTTTGTCGTCGAGTAAGAACCATTTTCCGCTCTTGCTGATACCGATCAAGACAGGTTCAAATTTGCTGCGATCAATTGCGGATAGGACTCCCCCAGCAGAGATGCATGAGATTTCGTGTTCGCTGGAGCGGCCACCACAGATAATTGCTACACGTTTAGTCATCGGATGAAGTTCTCCGCTTGGGTGGTGATCTCCATTAGACGCTGTAGCGCCTGAGCTGGAGTGAGCGAACCATTAACAATGTCAGCAACTGATTCGATTACTGGAACTTCTACTCCGACTCGATGAGCAATTTCTACAATCGCTCCAGATGAAGAAACGCCTTCCACTGTCTTGGCACCTTGTGCAATTGCCTGCTCCATGGAACCAGTCTTGCCTAATAATTCACCAAATGTGCGGTTACGCGAAAGCGGTGAGCCACAAGTTGCCACCAAGTCACCCATTCCTGCAAGGCCTGCCGCACTTAGAGGATCTGCCCCGTGCGCAGCACATAGTCGGGCCACTTCATTAAGGCCGCGAGTAATCAGCATCGCTTGGGTGTTTTCTCCAAAGCCCATGCCGATAGATATTCCGACGGCTAATGCAATTACATTCTTGATTGCACCCGCTAATTCGCAACCTAGTAAATCAACTGATGTGTAGACGCGGTAGTAAGGAGTGCGAAACAAATCTCGAACTTGTTCAGAGATAGCTTGGGTTGTGGCTGCGGCA
>JBIIRS010000165.1:0-4710 GCA_044341425.1 Candidatus Planktophila sp.
AACGCAGGCACTGATTTAATAAAACCAAAGACAGGCTTCGACGGAATTATTGATGCAACAAACCATAAATCAATTCCGCACGAAATAGTTCAGGCTGTTGAACCAGGTGGCCGCGTTGTTTACATCGGTATCTCTGGTGAACCAAGCCTTATCGATTCACGCGATCTAGCGCTTAAAGATGTAACTGCAGTCGGCATTTTGTCGGCATCTCCTGGCCTTAAAGGTGCAATTGAGATCTTTGCGCGCGGTGAAGTAGATCCTCGACCGCTAATTGCTGCAACAATTTCACTAAATGAAGTTCACGATGTCTTTATGGGCAAGCGACCAGCAGGTGCTGGCGATGGCCCAAAGATCCATATCGATCCCCGGATGAAGTAAGGAATACAAATGACCAGCACTTCATCAGTTGAATTCAACGGCCAAGTCGTAGTTATCTCAGGAGCGGCTACTGGCATCGGTAAAGCCAGCGCGCAGTTAATTGCCGCTCGTGGTGCCAAGGTCATCGCACTGGATTTCAATGCCGCAGCGCTTAGCGATTTAGCTAAAGAGCTAAACCTGAACGCAAATCAAATTCATACATGCGATATTTCTGATCAAAGCCAGATCGATAAAGCAATCTCTGCCATCCTAAAAGATCACGGCAAAATCGATGCGCTAATTAACACCGCGGGAATCGTTGGCCCTTCAAACACAATCCTTGAAGATGTGAAATGGACAGATTTCGAAAAGGTTCTCCAAGTCAATCTCTACGGAGCTATCTGGTTAACTCAGGCTGTTATTCCAGCAATGAAAGATAAGAAGTATGGCCGCATTGTTCATTTGGCATCAATTGCCGGCAAAGAAGGCAATCCAGGTCTTTCTCCTTACAACACTTCAAAGGCCGGCATGATCGGTTTTGTAAAAGGTATTGCTAAAGAAGTTGCACCACACGGAATCGTGATTAACTCACTTGCACCTGCGGTTATCAGCACGCCTATGAATTCAAATACTTCCGATGAAACATTGAAGTACATGATTAGCCGAATCCCGATGGGTCGAGTTGGTCAACCTGAAGAAGTTGCCGAGATCGTTGCCTTCATGGCATCGAAAGCATGCTCATTTACTACAGGTTTTACCTTCGATGCCTCTGGCGGAAGAGCTACTTACTAGGATTAACCCTATGAGAGTGAAAAACAGAGCATTCTTCCTTTTAATTTCATTCTCTTTGATTGCTACCCCTGCTTTGGCCCAAGACGAAGTACTTAAAGCCGATTGGATAATGCCAGCGGCGCCTACAAATATTCCTTCGCAGGGAATCGTGTTTATGGAACCCACTTTATATCCAAATTCTCTTTCTTATCTAACGGGTTACGGTAAATACACTAATTCATCGGACAGCGTAAACGAGAAAAGAAGCGAGCACATTTGTAAATCTGTAAATACAGAAAGTTGCGCTACGGATAATCAATTAAATTACAAAGCCTATCTTCCGTCGTGTGAGAACGATTCAAAGCGGGACTGCATTGATGAATTTTGGCTAACTTTCAATGGCAAAAGATACAAGCCAACTTTAAATTCTTATATGCCCGCAACTTCCATCTATCACTATCCAAGCGATTCTGTGGCGAATTTACCAGAAGGAAAATCCAGCAGCATCTGGGAGTTAACAAGCCCTGACTTCAACAATGAGAAACTGCTTTTCTCGGTTAGTGCGGTGTTTACAGGATGGACATCATCAACTGTTAAAAGATTTAACGGTCCGAATGTCTCAGTCGTAATCGATCAAGTTGAAGTTGTAAGGGGAAGTTATAAGCCGCCCACCGCTTCGACTACAGGAAATGGTTGGAATATTGACGGTTGCCTATCGGAAGGTTGCCAAGGCACACCAATAGGTTTTTGTGCTGCGGTAGATAATGGAGTTTGTGCAAAAAGAGTAAATAACAAAGCAGGTATGAGATTTGGAATTAAGTTGAGGATCAGTGATCCACCTTTAACTTGGATCCATGGACGTCTTTCAAATCCTGATTTTTCTATTTCTGAGACTAATCAAGTTACGACTTGGAGCGTGGAAGCGGATCCAGTCATTTTGCCTGTAATTTCAGGCTGGGTACCAAATAGTGAAGTTGTCGCAAAATTAAACTCTCCTACATTGCAAAGACCTGAGGAAACAAGTTGGACCGGCCCATTGTCGGCAGGTGAGTTTGCAATTAAAGACTTTAACAAGTGGATTCCATTCATGTTAGATAAAGCTCAGGCGCTGCAGAGCCGTTGGAGTTTTGGAACTATCGGTGAAAATGTTGCTTTTAACGGCAAGAGCATGAATCAATGTCTAAAAACAAAGAATGTGGCTGGAATTGTTATGTCCAATGCCACTGTTTATCAAGATGGACCTCCAAGTTGGAATTCAATGGATGCAAGCCTGGATTACAAAGTGGCAGCACCACATTTCACACCAACTGGAAAAGAGTTTCAAGGTAACTACCAACTAAGGATTAACAGCGATTTCGCCCGCTGTATTTATGAACTTAAGAATGTTCCCTTAAAGGCGACAGTTTCAGTCATCGGCAATGAAGGTGCTAGCAAAATAGCAACTTCATCAATATCAATGGATACTAATTGGATTAATTTTAACGTTTCCGGTTTTACTTTCTCAACGCCTACGATAAAAGTTCAATTGGCGGAAGCCAAAAAAGATGTGTTGGAAGTGCCTCCGGTAGAAGTTGCGACGGCGCCCGCCTTGGAACCCGTAATTTCAAAGGTAAACAAGAAAACTTCGATCAATTGCGTAAAAGGGAAAGTAACGAAGAAAGTTACTGCTGTTAAACCGAAGTGCCCTGCTGGCTATAAAAAGAAGTAATTAATAAGCAGTTGCGGCTTTGATTTCGACTTTAATTTCCTTGCCATTTGGTGCGGTGTAGGAAACAGTGTCGCCGATCTTTGCTCCCATAACTGCAGAACCAAGTGGAGATTTCTCGCTGTAAACACTTAAGTCTCCAGATGCGATCTCGCGTGAACCAAGTAAGAATTTTTCTTCATCGCCAGCAATAATTGCGGTGATAACCATGCCGGGACCGACGGTGCCATCTGCAGAAGCTGGTGGAGTTCCAATGTGTGCGTTTTCCAGCATCTGCTTTAACTGGCGGATGCGCGCTTCCATCTTTCCTTGTTCATCACGAGCAGCGTGATAGCCACCGTTCTCTTTTAGATCTCCCTCTGCGCGAGCAGCCTCAATCTTTGCGGTTACTTCTTTACGACCGACGTTCTCGAGGTTTTCGAGTTCGGCGCGTAAGCGATCCGCGGCTTCTTGGGTAAGCCAAGTTTGTGGGGTACTCATAAGGGGCAACGGTATACGAAGTAATTATTCGGCGCGACAACGGGCGATGCTGGCAGTGAACGGCGCTGAGCGTGTGGGAATAGCAGTTACTTGCTGGCTAAAGCGCTCACCTGCAGGGATAGTGTCATCGATTTGGCCAACAACGCTTTTATCTTGATCTAAAGCTTTTAGCGTGCAGATAACTACTTGATCTGAATCTGTGCGGTTTATTGAGTAACGAAGAGAGATCTCTTTTTCACCTGTTACTTCAAATGAAATTAATTGGCTGCTAATTGATGGATTTGCATGATGAAGTCCAGCCCAGAAAATCCACAGAAGTCCAACGATAGAAATAGCAAAGGCATATGCAACCCAACGATTTCCGCCGGCTTTGCCATAGCGATCTTCGTAGGAAAACTCCTGCGCTTCTTTCATGAGTTGATTATGGCATGATTAGGGTATGCGAGAAACTGTAGATCAAGGCTGGCCCGGATCGCTTACCGTTTTATTTCTCTGTATATCTGTTGCCTTTTTGCTGCGTAGTTTCTACAAGCGTTATATGCGTATGAACGCCCGCAAAGATGAAAACCCAACTGATAATTAAAAAGTTTTTCCAAGGCGCTGCGGTAATTTCGCTAGCGCTAATCTTTATAGCCTTAGGAAATTGGCAGCTAGATCGCTCAGCAATTGTTAAAGAGTTAAATGCCGCAGCAAAAGTTATTGATCCAAAGATCTATTCACTAAGCGAATTAGCAGAGCCTTCGGTAACCCTTGATTCAAGAAATGTGAATAAGAGCGCTTCTTTATCTGGGTTTTATGTTGCTAACTTCAAGGCGCCTGTGCAGAAAGATATTGATGGACAGGTAAGTGATTGGGAAGTTGCTTTGTTACAGGTTGATGGCTCTGACCCACTATCCGGAATATTGGTAGTTCGCGGGCTCTGGGCTGATCGTTTAAATAATCCAGAAGTTGCAATGTCTACGAGGGTTGAAATTGTTGGTGCTATACAGCCGCATCAAAACGATGATCGGGCAGAAAATGTGCCTGGGGTTATCTCTCGCCTTGATAGCAGCGTCATTGTTGGCCTGACAGATCTTGAGTTATATGACGGATTTGTTGTCGCAAAATCTGAGAAGACCAGTGCTGGTGAATTAATCCGCGAACGTGTGGTTGCCGCACCTCCAGTTTCCAAAGTAGCCGGTTATTACTGGCAACATATTTCCTATGTAGCGATCTGGTGGCTCATGGCCGCAATAGTTCTTTACCTTCCCTTCTATCGCCGTAGTATTAAGCCATGAGCGGTGCTGTAAAGAGATTTCGAGTAATGGCGGTAATCGCCGGAGTTATGTCCCTGCTTCTCTGGTTTGTTGATCTGCCAGTGGCTTATCTATTTAACAACGAAGACTGGAAAGCGAAAG
>JBIIRS010000096.1:0-4603 GCA_044341425.1 Candidatus Planktophila sp.
TTCAAGGCCCAAAGATTCGCCTAGCTCGTTTCAAAGCCGGACCTCACGATCTATCTCGCGGCGATATCTTCACAATTACTACCGATGATGTCGAAGGCACGAAAGAGCGCGTTGGAACTACCTATAAAGGTCTACCTGGAGATTGCAAGCCAGGAGATCGCATTCTGATCGATGATGGAAAAGTTACCGTTGAAGTTACTGAGGTAAAGGGCAACGATGTCGTAACCAAAGTTATCGAACCAGGTGCGGTCAGCAACAATAAGGGAATTAACTTGCCAGGCGTTGCCGTATCGGTTCCAGCGCTCTCAGAAAAAGATAAAGAAGATCTCCGCTGGGGACTTAATGCAGGCGCAGATTTCATCGCTCTCTCATTTGTGCGCAGCGCGAAAGATATTGTAGATGTTCATAAAATTATGGATGAAGTTGGTATCCGCGTTCCGGTTATTGCCAAGATCGAAAAGCCTCAGGCAGTTGCCAATCTGCAAGAGATTGTTAACGCTTTTGACGGAATCATGGTTGCCCGTGGCGACCTCGGCGTGGAACTGCCAATCGAAGAAGTACCGCTAGTCCAAAAGCATTGCATCGAACTCGCCCGTGAAGCAGCCAAACCAGTAATCGTTGCAACTCAGATGCTTGATTCGATGATCACAAATTCTCGACCAACTCGCGCAGAAGCCACAGACTGTGCAAATGCAGTTCTCGATGGCGCAGATGCCTTGATGCTCTCTGGTGAAACATCGGTCGGTGAATTTGCAATAGAAGCTGTACAGACTATGGCGCGAATTATCTCCCATACTGAAGAAGGCGGCATGGATATGATCCGCCCGATGAAATCAGCGCCTAAGACAAAGGGCGGTGCGATCACAAAGGCGGCAACTGAAGTTGGTGCAATTGTTGGCGCCAAGTATCTAGTTACCTTTACACAATCAGGGGATTCTGCTCGCCGCACTGCGCGTCTGCGTTCACCAATTCCGATCTTGGCATTTACCCCTGAAGTTGGCACATATAACCGGATGGCGCTGGACTGGGGAGTAGAACCAGAGTTAACGCCGATGGTTAAGCACACCGATGAAATGGTTATGCAGGCCGATAACCTCTTGCTCAAATCTAAGCGCTGCGTTGAAGGAGAACTAGTCGTGATCGTCGCTGGTTCGCCTCCTGGAATTCCAGGATCAACGAACGCTATGCGCGTTCACCGCGTGGGAGATGCCGTGAGTGGCGCTGCTCCTGCATACCGTTAAGATTTAACTTGTAACTTTCCCGTAAGGGAATTTTAACGAGCCTCGGTACTCCAACGGTAGAGAGGGCAGTCTCAAACACTGCATAGTGTCGGTTCGAATCCGACTCGAGGCACATGACAACGACTAGCGACGCAGCAAAGCCTTCGATCAGGATTCTCGTAGCCGAGGATGAAGCGCTAATTCGCATGGACTTAGTAGAAATGTTGCGCGAGGCCGGTTATGAAGTTGTCGCAGAAGCCGCAGATGGTGCACAAGCAATTGAACTTGCACAATTACATAAGCCAGATTTAGCAATTCTTGATGTGAAGATGCCGGTGCTTGATGGAATATCAGCGGCTGAGAAGATAATTGATATCGCACCAGTTCTGATGTTGACCGCATTTTCACAACGCGAACTCGTGGAACGCGCACGAGATGCAGGTGTTATGGCCTATGTAGTGAAACCATTTTCTATAGGAGATTTAGTTCCTGCAATCGAAATTGCAATTAGTAGACACACGCAGATGCGATCACTTGCCGATGAAGTTGCAGATCTGCATGAGCGACTTGAAACTCGTAAGTTGATTGATCGCGCAAAGGGAATATTGATGCAGGCTTTGAACCTTTCTGAGCCCGAGGCCTTTTCATGGATACAGCGAGCGGCTATGGATCGCAGATTGACCATGAAAGAGGTAGCTGCGGCGGTCATCTCCCCGGATGCCGTTCCTCAGGATTAATTCAGATTGGGTCAACTTGGCCTAAATTTCAGAAGTGGCTCGAATGTAACCAAACCTTTACATATACAGGCTCAACTTGGGCTTGATAGATCTATATCACCCCCTTTACACTTTCAGCCTCCCTGTCCCGGGACACATGCAATAAAAAACAGGAAGGCAATACATGAACAAGAAGATCAAAGCTTCTGTCGCTATCGTTGCCGCAGCTGCGCTTTCACTAGGCGTATTTGCTTCAACATCAGCATCAGCAGCAACAAAGACTTACACAATCGCTTACCAGGGTCCACTTTCAGGTGGAGAAGCATCAACTGGTATCGATGAGCAGAACGCCGTTAAGTATGCTGCAAAGCTATTTATGGCAAAGAACAAGAACATCAAGATCAAGGTTCTTTCAGTTGATGACCAAGGAGATCCAGCTGTTGCATCAACAGTTGCTCCAGGCGTTGGCAATAACAAGAGCGTTCTTGGCGTTGTAGGACCTGCTTACTCAGGTGCAACAATCGCTTCACTTCCTTACTACAAGGCTGGATCACTAGTAATGATCTCTCCTTCAGCAACACGCGTATCAATTACAGATCCAGCATCACCTGACTTCGGCGGACCAGTTTTCCACCGCGTAGTTGGTAAGGATGACTTGCAGGGTCCAGCGTTGGCTAAGTACGCAACAAAGGGTGTAGCAAATGCAAAGGTATTTATCTTTGATGACCAGTCTGCATACGGCGTGCCTTTGGCAGGTTATGTAACTAGCGGTCTAAAGAAGGTTGCTGGAGCATCTGTTGTAGGAACTGACTCAGTTCCAAACACAACTACAGATTTCAGCCCAACAATTGCAAAGATCAAGACATCTGCTGCAAATGTTGTTATCTACACTGGTTACTACAGCCAAGCTGCTATTTTCGTAAAGCAGCTTCGTGACTCAGGTTCAACAGCGATCTTCGCTGGTGGCGACGGAGTCTTCAACCAGGAGTTCCCAAAGCTTGCAGGAGCTTCAGCTGAAGGTTCACGCGTCACAGGCGTAGGCGGACTTGCTGGAATCAGCGCAAAGATCGAAGCTGATTTCAAGAAGCAAATGGGCGTTTCATCTGGTGTTTACTCAGTTGAATCATTCGATGCTGCAAATATCCTTCTTGAAGGAATCAAGGCTGGAAACACAACTCGTACGAAGATGCTCAAGTGGGTTAAGGCCTACAACGGTAAGAGCGTCTCAGGAAACACCATCAAGTTCGATAAGAACGGTGACGTTTCATACGGTCTCTTTGCTGGATTCACATCAAAGGATGGCGTTCTAGTTAACACAGGTATTATCAAGTAATTAGATAGACCTGATGCATTAAAGGTTGGTGGGTGCTTTTAATCTCTCGCAAGAGAGAGGCGAGGCACCCACCAATTGCATAATTTGAGAGCATAGAATGACCGAATTGAAGTTACCGAAGGAGATTCATGTTTGCGGTACTGATTGATCAGTTCTGGGCCCTAACAATTGCAGGGCTCGCTTTAGGTTTTATCTACGTTTTGATTTCGCTCGGATACACCATGGTTTACGGTGTATTGCGCATGATCAACTTCGCTAACTCAGAAATTTTTATGTGGGGAACTTTCGGAACAGTCATCACCTCGCGCGATATCTTTAAGTACACACAGGTCTCTGAACCTGCAACAGGGTTCAAACTCGCCCTTGTCTTGTTATCAAGTTTGCTCATGTCAATGCTCGTAGCAGGACTCACCGCAGTATTCGTCGAGTTCGTCGCCTACCGTCGCTTGCGCATGAGAGGCACCAACCGTTTAGCGACTCTGATTTCAGCGATCGGAATTTCCATCGTCTTGTCAGAGATCATGCGCCTACTTACCGACTCACGTCCGGTTGGATCTCCACGCGTACTCGAGAAAACAATTCTCACTGAAGTTTGGGGCGCAAACATTCGCCTCGATACAGTGATCACAATTATTGCTGCGGCGATTATCTACTTCATCCTTGAGCGCTTCGTAAAGCTCTCTCGTATGGGTAAGGCGATCCGCGCAGTGTCCATGAATGAAGACGCTGCAAAGCTAATGGGCGTAAACCTAAACCGCGTTATCACCGCTACCTTCTTGGTCGGTGGACTTGCAACAGGTGCGGCCAGCTTCTTCTACATAACAGTATTTGAATACACCAAGTTCAACATTGGTTTCACTATGGGCCTCGCCGCATTTACCGCCGCAGTTATCGGCGGAATCGGAAATATTCGCGGGGCGTTCTACGGCGGCCTCGCGCTTGGACTTCTTGAAGTTTATGCCTCTGCTGTTCTTGGAACACAGTGGAAGGCCGTTACAGTCTTTATCGTTCTAGTTCTAGTCCTTCTCTTTAAACCGAATGGTTTATTCGGTGAAGCCGTTCAGACAACGAGGGCATAACTCATGAAAATTAGAAACTATTGGAACCTCCGCGATTGGGGCGCAGGCATCTGGGAGCGCTCTGGCCGACCAGCCCGAGTATTAATCGCAGTTTCAACAATTTTCTTAGTGGGGCTACTGCCATTTGCTGGAGCATCATTTCTAGCGACGCCAATCGCAGCTTATGACGCAGTTCTTGTCTATCCAGTTGCAGTCTTCGTTCTTATGGCGCTGGGCTTAAATATTGTTGTTGGTAAGTCTGGAATGCTCGATCTT
>JBIIRS010000097.1:0-4487 GCA_044341425.1 Candidatus Planktophila sp.
CATGCATGAGACAACAGATAAAAGTTCCGGAGCCGATAAGTCATCGAGGATTCCATTACGAATTGTTTCGGTTAGAAGAAGATCTGATTCTGCGTAAATCTTGGCGAGGATCTTGCCCTGTGGAAGTGGCTTCTCCCCCTCGATATATCCGAGATGGGTCAATACATCACAGATGCGATCAAAGGTCTTAGCGATTACGTGGGTGCGGTTCTCGACTCTTCCACGTAAGCCTTCGGATTCACGATGCAAGCGCTCTGCGCGTTCAGCAAAGCGGGCGTGTGTTTCGCGATCGTTACAGGAATGGCAGGGATGAGATCGTGTGCTGCGACGTAGGCCATCTATCTCATTCTCCATATGTTGACGCTGACGATTATCAAAAGTTTTACGACCATCACGTTTAGAGAGCAGCTTCTCTAACTCTTTAATCTCACTGCGCAATCTGGCATAGCTTGCAAAGTCACCTAAATGGCATTCGGCGCTGGCCATTAACTCAAGACGTGCGCTCTCGTTCTTTTTGATTTGTTTTACCAAGCCAACTACAGCGCGATCTGCCTGGAACTGCGCGAATGAAGATTCCAAACTCCCGTGAGCTCGCTCGCGACCAAAACGTGCGATTAGATTTATTGCCATGTTGTAGGTCGGAGTAAATGAAGATCTCAATGGATAAGTTCTAGTTGATGCCAAGCTCGCCGCCATCGCTGAATCCACCGTCGGAGACCATTGCACAACCGCATTTCCTTCAATATCGATACCGCGTCTACCTGCACGTCCGGTTAACTGGGTGTACTCCCCCGGCGTAATTGGAACGTGCGCTTCACCATTCCATTTAGTTAACTTATCCAGGACTACTGTTCGCGCCGGCATATTGATACCTAGCGCAAGTGTTTCGGTGGCAAAGACTGCTTTAACTAAACCGCGTTGAAAGAGATCTTCGATCGCATTTTTAAATGAGGGAAGTAAACCGGCATGGTGCGCGGCTATGCCACGTTCCAGAGCAGTGATCCATTCGCGATACCCAAGCACCTCTAGATCTTCTTCAGGCAAGTTAGCGGTGTAGCGCTCGGCAGTTTTGAGAATTTCTTCGCGTTCTTCAGTGTTGGTTAACTTAATTCCAGCGGCCAAACATTGTTTCACCGCTGCATCGCATCCCATACGAGAGAAAATAAAAGTAATTGCCGGAAGCAAATTCTCGCGCTGCAGCTTTTCAATTATCTCTGGTCGAGATAAACGGGATTCGGATGCTCCCCATTGTTCACGACGATGGCGTGGAATCTTCACCTTTCGCATCGCCTCGCGTTCGGCAGCCAAGATCTCAGGATTTACTTTGCCAGGGCTTGAGAACAAGTCGATCAGAGATGAGTTGATCAAAATATGTTGATAGAGCGGGATCGGGCGATGTTCGCTCAAGATCACATGGGTTTCACCACGCACTTCCCCGAGCCATTCACCGAACTCTTCAGCGTTAGAAACGGTCGCAGATAGCGAGATAACTTGAACTGACTCCATCAGATGGATCAAAACTTCTTCCCAAACCGCACCACGGAACTTATCGGCCAGATAATGAACCTCATCCATAACAACTGAACCTAAATTGGTGAGCGTTGAAGAGCCGGCATAGAGCATGTTGCGCAGAACTTCTGTGGTCATAACCAAGATATCTGCTTCGGAATTAATATTGGTATCGCCAGTTAGAAGACCAACCCGATCTTCACCGAACCGATCTACAAACTCTTGAAACTTCTGATTTGATAGCGCTTTAATCGGCGTTGTGTAGAAACACTTCTTGCCGTTACGCAGTGCAAGAAATGCCGCGAACTCTCCAACGACCGTCTTTCCTGCTCCTGTTGGAGCAGCAACTAGCACGCCATGTCCGCTTTCGACCGCGTGACAGGCTTGGATCTGGAAATCATCAAATGGGAACTTGGATTCGGCTAGAAAATCTTCAGTTACAGCGTGCTTACTTCGACTCTTTGCCGCGGCGAATTTTTCAGCAGGCGTACTCACGGGGTCCACGATAGTCCAGCACCTGCCATACATTCAGCACGAACTGGCAAACCTCCGATTCGCTCACCGTCGGCATACGCAATCGCCAAAGATGAGATGGAGACGCGGGCACTGCGATAAACGCGCACCTGAGGGTGGCCGATATGAGCGCCCTTAAATACCTTTGGGAAGACCTTTATAAATTCCAATTTGCTAACGGGATGCAGAATCATCACATCAAAGAGTCCATCGGTCATCGATGCATCAGGGCAAACCTGCATCCCTCCCCCGTAACTCTTGCCATTTGCAACGGCGATAAGCATCGCTTCAACTTGAAGTAATTGGGTATCTAATTCAATTGTGTAAGAAATCGGCGCAAATCTTGGCAACTCCATCGCTATCGCAAAGTTATATTTCATCGGTCCTTTAGGCCAACTCATGGTGTTGGCTCGCTCGTTTACCACTGAATCAAAACCTGTTGAGAGTATTGCGCCAAACCATTCCGAATCAACCATTCCGAGATCAATTGCAGTCGGTTGCGTTGTTGTCACAAAATCTAACTGTTTAGTAATCGAGTCAAGGCTCCAACCCATGGCTCGAACCAAATCATTGCCAGTTCCTGCCGGAATCACTGAAAATGGGATCTTTCTTGGGGCAACTAATTGGATGACGAGATGCGCCAGGCCATCGCCGCCAACTGCAATCACGCCCTGACATGGTTGACCTTCGGTTAGATCAAGAAAGTTAGTTAAGTTCTCTTTTAATTTGTTCGCTGATGTAGCAGTGATAATCGTGTATTCAAGTCCGTGCTTTGCGAAGTAACCGGCAACTTCTCTACCGAGAATGGCGCCTTTGCCTCCCCCAGATACAGGGTTGATGACGATCGCCCACACGATTTAATCCAGTGGAATTTCTTTTTTTGCTCGCCGCTTGTCATTCCAAAGCGCGAATACGCCTGAAAGCAAGTACAGAATAATTAGTGGAATAGCTAGAAGAATCATCGATAGCGGGTCGGCACTTGGTGAGAACCCAGCAACAAAGAGAACTATGCAGAAGACCCAGATTCGCCAAGGTCTGAGAATTGTCACACCGCTTAAGAAGCCAATCAAGTTAAAGGTAACTAAGAAGACAGGCAGTTCAAAGGCCAAGCCAAAGACCAATATCGTTCGCATTACAAAATCTAGATAATCATCGAATTTCACCAAGTTGTTAAGTGCATCTGGGGTGAATCCGAATAGAACCTTGATCGCCAAGGGAAGAATTGCGTAGCCAAGGAAAGTTCCGGCGGCGAAAAATGGAGTGGCGGCGACGAAGAAGAAGACGGAGTTGCGCTTTTCTTTACGATGAAGCGCCGGTGCTATGAAGGCCCATAATTGATAGAGCCAATATGGCGCAGCGATGATTAGCCCCGTTAGTAAGGCAACTTTGATCTGAAGATTAAGTGGACCTAGAACACCACTGATGTAGAGCGAACCGCAGGTGTCAGATCCAGTTCTTTGGGCCAGGGCTAAATCACAAACCGGTTCTGCTAACTTCGCGATAATTTCGTTATAGAAGAACCAACCAATTAGCGCTGCTAGCAAAATTGCCGAAACTGAGCGAACGATCCGCTTTCGAAATTCGCGTAAATGTTCCAATAACGGCATGCGAGCCGATTTTGCACCAGCCATCATGAGCGTAGGACGCGGGCCTGATTACTTACTGAATTACTTAGTTGATGAATCGTCGTCGTTCTTCTTTTCATCCCCATCGTTCTTCATCTCGCTCTTGAAGATGCGAAGTGATTGGCCTAGAGATCGCGCTGAATCAGGCAGGCGCTTGGCACCAAAGAGGACGATAAAGACTAAAAGGACAAGAAGGAGATGACTTGGTTGCGCTAAATTCATAGGTACAAGATATCGCATCAGCGCCTTTAAGCGCAGGTAGGCCTAGGAAGAGAAGTGCCCGTTCTTATAAAGTTCCAAGGTTGATCGCGCCTTAGCGCCTACTGATTTGGCTAGTTCTGCTGGCTCTGTGATCTCGGTATTGGCCAGAGTGCTCATAAAGTTTCGTATCAACCAATCTTGGCTAAATGAGGTGACCTCAACTGTGACCCCTTTGCCCGAATTTAAGCCTGAAGCCGTCGCCACCTCGGTCTCCAAACGAAACCTTTCAAAGGTGGTGCGCAAACGAGAATTTACTCTGCATTTAGCGCGATAAATCTCTTCGCTGCCGTTCTTAGATTCCGTAATAAATTCATTTGAATCTAGAAGTTTTGCTTGTTTCACATTATCTAGACGGAAGGTGCGAAATCCATTGGCCGTGCTGCAGTAGGCCAGCAAAACTTCTATTCCTTTATCTTCACCCAACTCGAGCGGCGTTACAGACCTAATCGTAATTTGATCCCTAATTAGTGAATGATATTCAATCTCAAGGTTTTTGCGTTCCTTCAGCGCTCTTAAGATAACTGCTCGGTGTCCGCTATCAACAGTCGGAGCTACCTGCGCGATATCTCCTATGAGTGA
>JBIIRS010000098.1:0-4464 GCA_044341425.1 Candidatus Planktophila sp.
CTCTCAATCGGCAGAAATTGGCTGTGGTCAGCGTAAACAAAATGTGGCGTGCCAATTTCACCAGCTGCGATCGCGGCAAATACTGCATTCATAGTTGGCAAAAAGCGGGTCCACATCGCTTCCATAACAAATACGTTCTTGCGCTTTGCAGCTGCGTAAATTTCATGAGCATCCGCAGCGTTCATGGTGAAAGGTTTTTCAAGCAGAACATGCTTTCCTGCTTCGATCGCAAGTAGCGCATGATCGCGGTGCAGAGTCTGCACGGTGGAGATATAGATGACATCTACTTCAGGATCTGCAACTAGGGCTGCGTAATCTGGATGGCGGTTTGGGATATTGAACTTATCGGCAAAGGCGTTGGTGCGTTCGATATCGCGCGTTGCAACTGCTTGGATCTTCAGACCAGCATGGCCAAAATCAGTCGCAATGATGTCGGCAATCTTGCCTGCTCCTAGATAACCCCAACGAAGTGCCACTTATCCTCCAAAAAATAAATTAAATATTTAGACAGGAATAAGTGTATTGGCGAATATCTGCCACGCAAGGAGCGATTTCGCAACTAGCGAAAGCGTGATGTAGGTGCGCTCTCCACGCAGATAATCCGACCATTTGCCGATCTTCTTATATTGAACAAATTGAACAAGTGCAAATGAGTTAAAGAGTACGAAAATTGTGAAGACGATGAAATAGACGAAGGTCGGTGCTTGGTTCTCGCCCTCGCCGCCGATTGCAAAGACGTAGAAGACAAGTGCTAGCCAAGGAACTATGCCGGTGATGCAACCGAAGATAAATGGAACCCATCCACCGTTGCCAGGCTCTTCATATTTTTCCTGCAGCCAACCAAAGAGAATCATCGAAGCGTTAACACCGAAGATAGAGATAAGCGCTGTTACCTCTGAAATTCCAGTTACTTGTGCGATCAGAACGATCATTACTGAGGAGCTAATTGAATACTCAACCCAACGGAAGAAGTTGCGGTGGGCTTTTAACCCTGCAATGTAGCGAGGAAAGAATTTAGGGCTAACGACAATGAAGTGAGCGAGTGCAGATAGTCCTAAGAAAACTGCGACACCAATTGCAAGCGGTGCATCCCATAAAACGATTAGATCGCCGTAGGTGCTTCCTGGAGGACCGGACATATATCGCGCGGTGATTGGTAGCGTGAAATCTGATGCCAGGGCAAGAACTGCCACCATCTGTGCCAGGTGAAGAACTCCAGCAATTGAATTGATCCGACGTAAACCGCTATCTGTAATCTCTTTAGCCATGCCAATAAAGTAACAGCCCAACGGGCAAATTCGGCTTTAGAGGACCGGTAAATATCGATCTAATTCGTAGGCGCTTACCTGGCGGCGGTAGTCCTGCCATTCGGCGCGCTTATTACGAAGTACGTATTCAAAGACATGTTCGCCCAAAGTTTCGCGTACCAGAGCGCTCTTCTCCATAACCGCGATCGCCTCATCGAGGTTGGCGGGAAGTGATTCTGGGCTGGCGTTATCAAATAGTTCATATTTCTCTTCGATGCCCTTGAGTCCCGCAGCCAACATGACGGCGTATGCAAGATATGGATTGCAAGCAGAATCAGGAGAACGAAATTCGATACGAGTTGAATTCTCTTTATTTGGTTTATACATCGGGATTCGCACTAGCGAGCTGCGATCGTTATGGCCCCAAGAAATCAACGAAGGCGCTTCTCCCCCGCCTTGCAGGCGCTTATAAGAGTTAACCCATTGATTAGTAACCGCGGTGATTTCGGAAGAGTGCTTCAAAATGCCGGCGATAAATGAGCGCGCAACTTTCGATAAATTAAATTCGGCTGATGCATCATAAAAGGCATTCTTCTCGCCTTCAAAGAGCGAGACGTGGGTATGCATGCCGCTTCCTGGATGCTCGGTAAATGGCTTGGGCATAAAGGATGCGTAGAAACCTTGTTCGAGTGCCACTTCTTTAATTACATGGCGGAAGGTCATGATGTTATCTGCGGTACTTAAAGCATCGGCGTAACGTAGATCGATTTCCTGCTGGCCAGGTGCGCCTTCGTGATGGCTAAATTCAACAGAGATTCCCATTGCTTCAAGCATGGTGATCGCTTGGCGACGGAAGTCATGTCCAACCACTGCAGGTGTGTGATCGAAATATCCACCTTGATCAACTGGCACCGGTTGTTCACCTTTAACTGGTGAATTCTTAAATAGGAAGAATTCAATTTCAGGGTGGGTGTAACAGGTGTAACCCATCTGCGCTGCCTTATTCAATGTGCGGCGCAGAACATTGCGGGGATCTGCATGCGACGGAGAACCATCTGGCATGGTGATATCGCAGAACATACGTGCTGCACCTGGTGCTTCAGTACGCCATGGCAAGATTGAAAACGTTGCCGGGTCAGGTTTTGCCAACATATCTGATTCGGTAACGCGGGCAAAGCCTTCAATTGCTGAACCATCGAAACCGATTCCTTCTTCGAAGGCGTTAACTAACTCAGCAGGTGCAATTGCAACTGATTTCAAGTAACCCAAAACGTCGGTAAACCACAAACGAATAAATCGAATATTACGTTCTTCAATTGTGCGAAGCACGAACTCTTGCTGCTTGCTCATTTGGGAATCTTGGGAAGTCATGGACCAGATCTTGCCAAAGCAAAGTTACGGCTGTGTTAAATGCCTTCTTGCCATCTACTGGTCATTGGCAGTCGGCGATCCTTACCGAATGCCCGCTTAGAAACCTTTGGCCCAGGTGGATATTGGCGGCGCTTGTATTCAGCCTTATCAACCATCGCAATCACGCGCCGCACCAAGGCTTCATCAAAGCCTGCCGCAATTAACGCCGCAGATCCTTGATCGTCATCAACGTAGGCAGTTAAAACGCGATCTAGTAATAAATAGTCCGGCAATGAATCGGTATCTTTTTGGCCAGGGCGCAGCTCTGCACTTGGCTCTTTTTCAATTGAGTTAACCGGAATTGGCTCGGCTTCACCGCGGGCGCGGGCAACCTCATTGCGCCAACGAGATAACGCCCAGACATCGGTCTTGTAGATATCTTTAATCGGCGCAAAGCCGCCAACCGCATCACCGTAAAGCGTTGAGTAACCAACGGCGAGCTCTGATTTATTGCCGGTTGCTAAAACTAAATGGCCCTCTTGATTTGAGATACCCATCAGCGTTGTTCCACGCACACGAGCCTGCAAGTTCTCTTCAGCGATCCCCTTTAAAACTAAGTTATTCATATAGGCATCAACCATCGGCGCAATCGGTACGGTGCGGAAATGAATGCCGGTGGCATCGGCGAAAGCTTGGGCATCAGCGATCGAATGATCGGATGAATATTTGCTTGGCATCGCAACGCCATTTACTCGCTTGGAACCAAGTGCATCCACGGCAAGCGCTGCAACTAACGCCGAATCAATGCCACCCGATAAACCTACGACAACGCTACGGAAGCCATTCTTCTCAACATAGTCACGTAAACCAACAACTATCGCGTTCCAAATTTCTTCGCGATCATCCAGGCGAACCGCCACACCAGGAATCAGGGCGCGATCAACGCTGACTTCATCTTCAGAAATAATCACATCTGGCGAACTTGTCTTAGTTGCAACATCGATATCAACTACCGCGATGCCATCTTCAAATTGTGGTGCTCGTGCAATGACCGCACCATCTGCGCCAACCACAATGCTGTCGCCATCAAAGACCAGATCATCTTGGCCGCCGGTCATATTTACGTAGACCAATGGAGCCTTGGCTTCGCGAGCGCGCTTGGTGACCAAAGCTAAACGTGTGTCATCTTTAGCGCGTTCATATGGCGAACCATTGGGAACGATAACTAGCCCTGGTTTGCGATCAGCAAGTTGAGCAGTAATTCCGTCATCGATCCAGAGGTCTTCACAGATTGCGATTCCAATATCTGCCCCATGGATTCGCACCACCAAAGTTTTATCGCCCGGAACAAAGTTGCGGAATTCATCGAAGACGCCGTAGTTAGGTAGGTGGCACTTGGCATAACGCGCTGCGACCTGGCCCTCGCTGATGACGGCAACCATATTTTGTGGGGCGCCATTTACTTGATCTAAATAACCAACGATCGCCACACATCCACCAGTTAATTGGCCGGCTAATTCAATTAAGGCGCTCTGGCTGGCTAGTTGAAAAGAAGGACGGAGTGCTAAATCTTCAACTGGGTATCCAGTTAGAACCATCTCGGGGAAAACAACGATATGCGCTCCCGCATCTTGGGCGGTCTTGAAGTTGGTGCGCACCAAGGCAGCGTTGGCAACCAGATCACCAACTGTTGGGTTGACCTGGGCGAGGGCTACTCGCAACTTCATTCTTCAAGAGTAATGGAATACCCTTAGTCCCAGAACCCTCAATAGAAATGACCCGGAGACTTCTCGCGAAGCTTCGAGGCTGGAGGAATGCAATGTCATCAACGACTGGGAGTACAACGACCCTTTACGGAGGCGCGGCG
>JBIIRS010000166.1:0-4413 GCA_044341425.1 Candidatus Planktophila sp.
GTATGGTCTTTGAAAAACCGGAATTGAGTAGGTGTTTGAACCACTTGTATAGTTATTTACGATCGCTTCATCTGGCTTCACACTTGTAGCTTAAACCTTTTAAGAGATTTTTCTAGAGCGGTAGAACAGATACCCACGCGCTCAAAATTAACAACAAAGGGTCAGTATTAGCCCAATGGCAGTTGAGCACTAACTCGTGCGCTCGGTTCCTGGGCCGAATCAGCTACCGATTACAATCGCTATCCTTACCCCATGGCCCGCGAATACGATCTAGAGATTGCTGCAATTGGTGCAACGCTTCTCTCTATCGAAAAGGTCTTGGATCTTCCCAAGTTAGAGGCAGAAGCTATTGAACTTGAAGCAGCTGCCGGAATTCCAAATCTTTGGGATGACCCAGAAGCGGCGCAGAAGGTAACAAGCAAGTTATCTCGAGTTCAAAGCACCATTGCTCGATTGAAAACACTTCGCCGCAGAGTTGAAGATCTGCCTATCCTGTTTGAATTGGCAGGCTCTGAACCAGATGGTTCTGGGTTAGCCGATGCCGAACTTGAATTAGATTCTGCTGCAAAAGCGATTAGTGAATTAGAAGTTACTACTTTGCTCAACGGTGAATACGATGACCGCGATGCTCTGATAACTATTCGTTCAGAGGCCGGTGGCGTTGAAGCAGCTGACTGGGCGGAAATGCTGATGCGCATGTACTTGCGTTACTGCGAACGCCACGAATTCAAAGTCGATGTACTTGAAACTTCTTACGCTGAAGAAGCAGGAATTAAGTCAACTACATTTCGTGTTGCAGCTCCATATGCCTATGGCACATTATCCGTAGAACAAGGGACCCATCGCTTAGTGCGCATCTCTCCGTTTGATTCACAATCTCGCCGCCACACATCATTTGCTGGCGTTGAAGTTGTGCCAGTAGTTGAGCAAAGTGACCATATTGAAATTGATGAGAAAGAAATCCGCGTAGATGTTTATCGCTCATCAGGGCCAGGTGGACAAGGAGTGAATACAACAGACTCCGCAGTTCGTTTAACTCATATTCCAACTGGAATCGTTGTCTCCTGCCAAAACGAGCGCTCACAGATTCAGAACAAAGCAACAGCAATGGCTGTCTTGCAATCCAAGTTATTGGAACGTCGTCGCCAAGAAGAACAAGCCAAGATCAATGCTTTGAAGGGCGATAATTCAGGCTCTTGGGGTAACCAGATGCGTTCTTATGTTTTAGCTCCATATCAAATGGTTAAAGATCTTCGTAATAACCACGAAACTGGAAATACATCTGCGGTTTTAAATGGTGAAATCGATGATTTCATTGAAGCGGGAATTCGCTGGCGCAGATCTAGCGCTTCCTAAATGTTAAATTAGATTTTTACCCATCAATCAATTAAACCTTTGAAAACATCTCAAATGTTGAAAGCCGAACTCTCACATTTGACAAAATTCTGATTAAGTAATTTTCTTCACATTCAACGCAGGTTAAGCGCAATTCACGCATAGATATTTGGTGATATTTCCTGAGAATCCACGCAATTTGCGCCGATATCAGGCGCTTTTTGCAGATCTATACCTAAACTAGGGCTCAGTACGGCAGCCAATTCCCCTATATCCATGGCGCCCAATGAGAACGAAGGAGTTCGTGTGATTCGTTTTGAGAATGTGACGAAGCTTTACTCAGGTCAAGAACGTCCTGCGCTAGACACAGTCAGCCTAGAAATTGTTAAAGGTGAGTTTGTCTTCCTTGTCGGTCTTTCCGGTTCAGGTAAATCAACCTTCCTTCGTTTGATCTTGCGTGAAGAGCGACCATCTCAGGGCGTCATCCACGTTGCTGGAAAAGATTTAGGGCAACTTCCAAACCATAAGATTCCTGATCTGCGTCGCCAAGTTGGAACTGTCTTCCAAGATTTCCGTTTATTGCAGAATAAAACTATTTCAGAGAACGTGGCCTTTACCTTGCACGTTCTTGGATATTCCAAGAAAGAGATTGCCCGCGAAGTTCCAGAAGTTCTTGAACTAGTTGGTTTGGAAGATAAGGCAGATCGCATGCCGACTGAGATTTCAGGTGGAGAACAACAGCGCGTGGCAATTGCCCGCGCATATGTAAGCCGCCCGGCGATCATCATCGCCGACGAGCCAACCGGAAACCTTGACCCAGCAACATCTGTTGGCATCATGAAGTTGCTAGACCGTATTAACCGCGAAGGCACCACTGTTTTGATGGCTACCCACGATGCCGGCATCGTGGATCAGATGCGCAAGCGCGTTATTGAATTAGATGCTGGCCACGTTATTCGTGACCAGGTTCGCGGCGTCTACGGATACACGGGCTAGTTAGATTCAAGGGATAAGGTAAAGACATGCGCGCAGGATTCTTATTAAGCGAAGTCCGTATTGGGTTGCGCCGTAACTTAACGATGACTTTTGCGGTCATTGTTACTACTGCGATCTCACTTTCCTTGCTTGGTATCGGACTTCTTTCAAACGCTCAAGTTAATGCGATGAAAGATTATTGGTATGACAAGATCGAAGTCTCTGTTTACTTGTGTGGATCCTTATCTGAATCACCAAGCTGTTCTGGCGGAGTCATTACCCCTGAACAACGCCTTGCGATTAAATCAGATCTAGATGCACTTCCTGTTGTCCAGAGTACTTTCTACGAGTCACAATCTGAGGCATACACACGTTTCCAAGAGCGCTTTAAAGATTCTGCAATTGCTCAGAACGTAACGGCAGATCAATTGCCAGAGTCATTCCGCGTTAAGTTGAAGGACCCAACTCAGTTTGCAGTAGTTGTTAGCGCATTCTCGGGTCGTCCTGGCGTAGATGTTGTTCAGGATCAGCGCACAATCTTGGAGAAGTTCTTTAAACTTCTAAATGTATTGCGTAACGGCGCACTTCTAGTTGGTCTCTTCTCAGTGCTAACTGCCGGTCTTTTGATCTCAAATACCTTGCGTATCGCAGCATTTAACCGCCGCCGTGAAACCGGTGTTATGAAACTCGTTGGTGCATCTTCTTGGTCTATCCAACTTCCATTCTTACTTGAAGGTATTTTCTCAGCGTTAATCGGCTGGGGCTTTGCAACTGGTTTATTGGCAGGGCTTAAAGCCGTAGTCGATTCCAAGGTTGCTCCACTTCTTACCTTCACCAACTTCTTCGGTTGGAATGAAGTGTGGATCGCATCCGCTTGGCTTCTTCTAGCCGGCTTCACCGTTTCTACTCTTGCCTCTGCAATAACGCTCCGCCGTTACCTCAAGGTTTAATCGGTACTAGCCGTGGTGAAAGAAGTTGGCCGCAAACTCATCGCGCAGAATAAGAAAGCGCGTCACGACTATTCAATTGAAGATGTCATTGAATGCGGCATTGTGCTAACTGGTACGGAAGTTAAATCTCTTCGCGCGGGACGCGCTTCCCTTATCGATGGATATGCAACCGTTGAAAATGGCGAACTCTGGTTAGCTGGTGTTCATATCCCGGAATACACCCAAGGCACTTGGACTAATCACGATGTGCGCCGCAAACGAAAGCTGCTTGTGCACCTGCAAGAGATTAAGAAACTGCATATAAAAATCAAAGAAGGCGGAGTAACTCTCATTCCTTTGCAGCTTTACTTCAATAATGGCAAAGCGAAGATTGAAATAGCAGTTGCACGTGGAAAGAAAGCGCACGATAAGCGCGATTCACTTATGGAGCGCCAAGCAACCCGCGAAGTTGAACGCGAAATTTCTCGTCGCCGCTCTGGAAAAGATCAGTAAGTAATTGTCTCTACGAATTGAAACCGAGCGTTTAATCCTGCGCCCGATGCAGATGGAAGATGTTGATGATTTACTCGAATATCAATCTAATCCCGAGATTGTTCGCTACATCCCGTGGCCACCAAGAACGATGGAGCAAGTTAAAAAAGCGGCAGAAGCTGTTGTAAAAACTTGTACTTTTCAACTCAATGAAAATAAAGATTTCATAGTTCTTGTTTGGGAGTTAAAGAGCTCTGGAAAAGTAATTGGCCAATCAAATATGATGCTAGTTTCAAAAGAGAATAAATGCGCAAATATTGGGTGGGTGACTCACCAAGATTTCCAACGACAGGGTTATGCCTTTGAAGCAACGAAAGCACTTTTAAATCATGCCTTTACCAATACCGATGTGCACCGAATCATCGCTGATATAGATACACGTGTTCACGAATCTGCAGCGCTTGCTGAAAAATTAGGTATGCGTCGTGAAGCAACTTATCTTGATGGCGAGTTCTTTAAAGGCGAATGGTGCGATATGTGGCTATATGCGATTTTGAAGAGAGAGTTTCAGGCTTGATTTCTGCTATTTAATGGGGAATTTCTCACTTGTCGTTGGCGTTCCGTACAATAAGAACACAACTAAATAGTGGAAATAGCTTTCCACACCCATGGGGGTGAACGG
>JBIIRS010000099.1:0-4389 GCA_044341425.1 Candidatus Planktophila sp.
TGGATATCAAGGGCCACACTGTTCACAAAGTGATGATCGCGCAAGCCGCGCCAATCGTGGACGAGTACTACATCTCAATTTTGCTTGACCGTTCAAACCGCACATTCCTTGTCATGGCATCTGTTGCCGGCGGAATGGATATCGAAGAAGTTGCACACACTGCACCTGAAAAACTTGCCAAGGTTCCAGTAACTGCAGTTGAGGGAATTTCACTTGCTAAAGCGAAAGAGATCGTTGCGCAGGCAAAGTTCCCAGCAGATATCGCAGATCAAGTTGCCGATGTACTTGTAAAACTCTGGGAGACCTTCCAATCTGAAGATGCGACTCTCGTTGAAGTTAACCCACTTGTTAAGACTGAAGATGGCCGCATCGTTGCCCTTGATGGCAAGGTAACTCTCGATGAGAACGCAGAATTTCGTCAGCCAACACACGAGGCACTTGTCGATCACGATTCAGCAAATGCGCTCGAATCTGCGGCAAAAGAAAAAGGTTTGAATTACGTAAAGCTTGATAACGGCCAGGTTGGAATCATTGGTAACGGTGCAGGTCTAGTTATGTCGACGCTCGATGTCGTTGCTTACGCTGGCGAAAAATTCGGTGGAATGCGCCCGGCAAACTTTCTAGATATCGGTGGCGGAGCATCTGCCCAAGTTATGGCCGATGGACTCTCAATCATCTTGGGAGACCCGGATGTGAAGAGCGTATTTGTAAATGTATTTGGCGGAATCACCGCTTGTGATGCGGTTGCAAACGGCATTGTGCAAGCACTTGAACTACTTGGCGCAAAGGCTACTAAGCCAATTGTTGTTCGCCTCGATGGCAATAACGTACTTGAAGGTCGTGCAATTTTGAAGGCAGCCAACCACCCGTTGATTGAGCAAGCTGAAACTATGGATGGAGCAGCATCACGCGCTGCAGAATTGGCGGCAAAGTAATGTCAATCTTTATCAATTCTGCAAGCAAGGTAATCGTGCAGGGAATGACTGGTTCCGAAGGAACCAAGCACACCCGCCGCATGTTGGCTTCTGGCACCAAAGTTGTTGGCGGAGTTACGCCAGGTAAGGGTGGACAGTCTGTTGATATTGATGGCCATCAACTTCCGGTCTTTAACACTGTTGCTGAAGCAATGGCTGCAACTGGCGCAAATGTTTCAGTCGTTTTCGTTCCACCAAAGTTTGCAAAGGCTGCAGTTATTGATGCGATCGATGCCAAGATGCCGCTAGTTGTTGTAATCACTGAAGGCATTCCAGTTCATGACTCTGCATACTTCTACGCCTACTCAGTTCAAAAGGGCACAACTCAGATCATTGGGCCAAACTGCCCAGGTCTGATCAGCCCAGAACAATCAAATGTCGGAATCATTCCTGCAGATATCACTAAGCGCGGACCAATCGGTTTGGTTTCCAAGTCCGGAACTCTTACCTATCAGATGATGTACGAACTGCGCGATATCGGTTTCTCTACGGCAGTTGGCATTGGTGGAGATCCAGTAATTGGTACAACACATATCGATTGCCTAAAGGCATTCCAAGATGATCCTGATACAACTGCAATTGTCATGATCGGTGAAATCGGTGGCGATGCTGAAGAGCGCGCTGCTGCTTTTATCGCCGAGTATGTAACCAAGCCAGTTGTTGGTTACGTCGCTGGATTTACTGCGCCAGAAGGAAAGACGATGGGCCATGCTGGCGCAATCGTTTCTGGTTCATCTGGAACTGCGCAAGCAAAGAAAGATGCTCTTGAGGCAGCTGGCGTAAAGGTCGGACAAACTCCAAGCGAAACTGCGCGCTTAATGCGCGCCATACTCGGTCGCTAGCGGTCAAATGTTGCAACGTGTCCTAGCGGTCTCGTTTGCACAGGTTTTGCGTAGCGTCTTTGTAATCCTTCTTCCGCTTGCCTTTATCGCACTAATTGCCTGGGCAACAGCTGGAAGCGCAACTGGAAATACTTCAGATCCAATGCGGGCAGCGCTCTGGCTCTGGCTTGGGGCGCACCATATTCCCTTTAACTTAAGCGGAACAACTGTCGGATATCTATCTTTCCTTCCAATCGGAGCGATGTTGATTCCATTCTTTGCACTCCGGTCGGGATTTTCAAAAGCGCTTAGTAAATTACATGGCGACTTTCATAACATAAATAGCGTTCGCACCATCTTTGCTGGCCAGTACGCCGTGGTCGCAACTCTGCTTTCTCTCTTGAGTCGTTCAACCAACGTTTCACCACAGTGGTATCTAACGCCGGCATTCACATTTGGCATTGCATACCTAGCTACGTTAACTGCTGGATCGCGAGTTCGAATTTCGCAGGCAGCATCTTTGGCAAGTCGAGTACTAGCAATCTTGCTTGGCTTCTCATTTATTATCCTTGCTATCTTGATCTTTACAAATATTGCGACTTTTAAAAATATCTCAATCGTCTTGCAACCAGGAATTCTCGGCTCCTTCTTACTCTTTGCACTCAATGCTTTCTATCTTCCCAATGCGGCGCTATCAATCCTTGGATACTTCACCGGAACTGGCTTTGCAGTTGGCGCTGGAACTCTGGTCTCACCATTTACGCATCGCTTAGGTGAACTACCTGCACTTCCTCTTCTATCCGTGCTGCCTACAACTTCTTCACGGTGGGCGTTAATTGCGGTTGCGCTAGTAGTTGCAGTTGGCGCCGCTCTTGCGATCTGGGCGCAAAGCTCGAGCACAACAACACTTATTCAAAGTTTCGTACTGTTGTTGATTGCTACCGCGCTCTTAAGTTATCTAGCCAGCGGTGCGTTAATGACGCCGGCGATGAGCGCAGTTGGTTTATCGATCTGGAAATTCACCCTTTCAATCGCAGTTGAGATTGCTATCGGGATCGCCTTGGTTGTTTTACTTCCACAGATAAGAATCCGCGCTAAACGATGACTAACCCGCGCATCGTCATACTGGCTTCGGGAAGCGGAAGTATCGCCCAAGCAATAATCGATGCGCAGCACACAGGTGAATTAAAAGCAGAGATCGTCTGCGTTATATCTGATCAAGCAACCGCCAAGGTATTAGACCGCGCTATGTCAGCAGAAATCCCGAGCAAAGTAATTGCGATGTCAGCACATCGCTTGGATTGGGATAAAGAAATTATTTCAGCGCTAACTGCTTTACAACCTGATCTCGTTGTAAGTGCAGGCTTTATGCGGATTCTTTCATCTGAGTGCGTTACCAAATTCAAGACTGTAAATAGCCACCCAGCGTTGTTGCCACTATTCCCAGGTGCCCACGCAGTTCGAGATGCGTTGGCAGCCGGCGCTACAAAAACTGGAACCACCATCCATTGGGTTGACGCTGGAGTTGATACCGGAGCGATAATCGCTCAGGAAGAAGTTGAAATTACGCCTAGCGATACTGAAGAGTCGCTGCATGAACGCATTAAGATTGTCGAAAGACGTCTCTATGTCGCGACGTTGAAGCAACTACTAGGCAAGCCTGTGGGGTCTACTTGAAAAATCCAAATATGACTGACCGCAAAGCAATTCGTCGGGCGCTCGTTAGTGTTTACGATAAAGATCGCCTTTTAGAACTCGGCAAAGTATTAACAGATGCCAAAATCGAAATCATTTCTACAGGATCTACTGCAAAGACTTTAGCTGAAGCAGGCTATGCAGTTACTGAAGTTAGTTCTTACACCGGGTTTCCCGAGATTATGGGTGGTCGCGTTAAGACCCTGCATCCCAAGATTCACTCAGGAATATTGGCCGATCAAGGCAACCCCGAACATTTAGCGGCGATCGCAGATTTAGATATCGAGCCTTTTGATTTAGTTGTTATCAATCTCTATCCGTTCTTGCAGACGATCATGTCTGGCGCCGAATATGCCGAATGCATCGAACAAATTGATATCGGTGGTCCATCTATGTTGCGTGGTGGCGCGAAGAACCATGGCTCAGTTGCTGTTATCTCAAAAGTTTCACAGTACGACGATTTGTTTACAGCGATTAAATCTGGCGGAACCACGCTCGATGAACGTCGCCGCTTTGCCCTAGAAGTCTTTCGCACCACCGCTGAATACGATTTAACAATTGCATCATGGCTGGGCACGCAGATCAGCACCGATATTCCAGATTGGTTTGGCTTGATCTGGAACCGTGAGAGTTCACTTCGTTATGGCGAGAACCCACATCAAAAGGCAGCGATCTATCGCGGTGGCCCTCCCGGAATCGTTAACGCGGTGCAAAGCCACGGCAAAGAGATGTCATTTAATAACTACACCGATGCTGATGCCGCTTGGCGCGCAGCGTTAGATCACCAACTGCCGTGCGTTGCCATCATCAAACATGCCAACCCTTGTGGAATCGCAACCGGTAAAGATATTGCCAGCGCATATTTAGCAGCGCACGCGTGCGACCCGGTTTCGGCATTC
>JBIIRS010000009.1:0-14907 GCA_044341425.1 Candidatus Planktophila sp.
GATTACTTTTATTCACTACTTATGAGTGCCGACAAATTCACGCTTATCTGCAATCCAGTCCATCAAAGCGAAGAGAACGCCGGAAACAACAAATGTTAGATGGATCGCGATTCGCCAGATAGTGCCTTCTCCAACTTCAGCCTCACCAGCTAATTCAATGAAATCTTTTAGAAGTTCGATTACCGAGATAGCAACAAGCGAACCAATCAACTTGATCTTTAGCCCACTGAAATCAATCGTTCCCATCCAATGCGGGCGATCTTTTGATTCAGTTGCAATATCGATTCGAGAGACGAAGTTTTCATAGCCAGCAAAGATAACCATCAAGATCAAGTTAGCTAAAAGAGTTAAATCGAGAAGTGCAAGAAGCGCCAAGGTAAATTCGCTGGCATTCATTGAAGCGGTCTTCTCTGCCAAGTGCCAAAATTCAATTACAAAGCGGTAAGCCAATAGTGCGAGAGCGCCGACTAAACCTAAGTAGAGAGGTGCAAGCAGGAAACGGCTACGAAAGAGAATGGCTTCGACGGCATTGGATATTTGGTTCATAGCTTTATTTTAACTCAAAGGCCAAGTTGAAGGGTTATTTCCAACCATTCTTCTTCGCGAGAGTTGAGTTCAGCGCGTTGCGTTTCAAGTTCTGCGCTGATTCGAATTAACTCTGTTGGGTCAAAGGCGGCACTTTCTTGCTCACTTTCAAGTTCTGAGATCTTTTCCTTAGCCTTCTGAATCTGTCTTTCAACGCGAACTAAATCCTTCTTTAGCTGTCGAACCTCAGCAGCAGACGATTGGGATTTTTCTTTTGACGCTTCGACTGGTTTTTGCAGAGACCATGCTCGTTGTTCAAGATATTGATCAACGCCACGTGGCAGATCGCGCAACTCTTTATCCCCGAGCAAGCCTACAAAACGATCACAGACTCGCTCCAAGAAATATCGATCGTGCGAGATAACTATTAGCGTGCCTCCATAACTATCCAATAGATCTTCGAGTTCAGTTAACGTCTCAATATCAAAATCATTTGTTGGCTCATCAAGTAATAGAACGTTTGGGGAATCCATTAACAAGCGCGTTAGCTGTAAGCGGCGCTTTTCTCCGCCAGATAGATCACCAACTGGTGTCCACTGAGAATCTTTATCAAAACCAAGCCGCTCACAGAGTTGCGAAGCTGAAAGTGACTTCCCGTTTCCAAGTTCAATATGTGAAGCAACCTTTTCAACTGCTTCTAATACACGCCAAGTTGGATTTAACTCATCGAGATGCTGTGTAAGGAATGCTGCCTTAACAGTTACTCCGGTTACGAGTTTTCCAGCATAAGGTGGAATTTCTCCCGCCAGAGTGCGCATTAAAGTGGTTTTTCCCGCACCGTTTACGCCAACAATTCCAATGCGATCGCCGGGACCAACGTTCCAGTAAAGATCATCGATTAACTCTTTCTCACCGGCGCGAATTTGCGCATGATGAGCTTCGTAAACAGTGTTACCTAATCGGTTGCGAGCAAACTTCAAGAGTTCACCTTGATCACGTGGGGCGGGTTCTTCGGCGATCAAAACGTTGGCGGCATCCACTCTAAATTTCGGTTTTGTTGTGCGCGCAGGAGCACCGCGGCGCAGCCAAGCCAACTCTTTACGAATTAGGTTGTTGCGACGCGCATCCATTGCACTTGCTTGTCGTGAACGCTCTGCTTTAGCCAAAATAAATGCGGAATAGCCTCCGTCATACTCTTCTACTTTGCCGCCAACTACTTCCCATGTTCTATCAGTGACTGCATCTAGAAACCAGCGATCGTGCGTAATCACTAAGACCGCTAAATTCTTTCGTTGGTTCAAATGCTCTGCCAGCCAAGCAACGCCTTCAACATCTAGATGGTTGGTTGGCTCGTCCAACAGAATTAGATCAAGGTCATCAATTAAAAGCTTAGCTAGCCCAACGCGGCGTTTTTCTCCGCCAGAGAGTGTGGCAAATTTTCTTTCAAATAAATGATCATCAAAGCCGCCGAATAACCCGGTAAATACCTCACGGATTCCAGAATCACTTGCCCATTCATGTTTTGCTCTATCGCCAATTACTACATCGCCAACTGTTGAATTGGGATCAGCTTTATCTACTTGAGAAAGTAATCCGATCTTCACGCTATTAGCTTTTGTAACGCGACCTTGATCAGGTTGTTCAATGGCAGCAATAATTTTCATTAAAGTGCTTTTGCCAGAACCATTTCGGCCTACGATTCCAATGCGATCGCCTTCGGAAACACCTAGTGAAACTCTTTCGAGCAGCGCTCTAATATCAAAGGCCTTTGAGACCTCTTCGATATTGACAAGATTGCGCGCCACGATGGGAGAGCGTACCTTTCAACTATGAAAGCCACTGACCGCCAATTTGCTATCGATCTTGACGAACGCGATCCATTAGCCCGCTTCCGTTCGCAATTTGTGATTAGCGATCCAAATATCTGTTATTTAGACGGTAATTCACTCGGTCGTTTACCGCTTTCAACTATTGAGGCAGTAAATACCTTTATGCGAGATGAATGGGGTCCTGAAGTTGTTACCGGTTGGGGCCACTGGGTTGATGAGGCGCAGCCAACTGGAGATCTCATCGGCCGTTCAACTCTTGGCGCTGCGGCCGGACAAGTCTTGGCCTGCGATACAACATCCGTTAACTTCTATCAGTTAGCGCTGGCTGCAATTAACGCTCGCCCGGGACGTAAAACAATAATTACCGATGCTGCAAATTTTCCAACCGACCGCTACATCCTTGAGGGAATCGCAAAGCAGTTAGGGCTTAAATTAATAATTATTGATAACGAGACGCCGGGCACAGCTGAGAACGAGCGAATTACTCCAGAAATCTTGGAGCCGTACTTAAGTGGCGATGTTGCTCTCGTAACTCTCGAAGTTATCCAGTATCGCTCAGGTGCACGCAACGACATTAAATCTTTGACTGATTTAGTTCGTAAACACGG
Source organism: Candidatus Planktophila sp. (assembly GCA_044341425.1). GTDB lineage: Bacteria > Actinomycetota > Actinomycetes > Nanopelagicales > Nanopelagicaceae > Planktophila. Next base: position 2,963 of record JBIIRS010000009.1, read on the forward strand.
GGCCTTAATGCTCTGGGATGCCAGCCATGCAGTTGGTGCGATCGAAATGGATTTCGACAAGAACGGCGTTGATATCGCAGTTGGGTGTACCTATAAATATGGAAACTCAGGGCCTGGTTCTCCTGCTTGGTTATATGTAAATAAAAAGGTGCAGGCCGAGCTACAGGTTCCGATTCAGGGCTGGTTCTCGCAAGGTGATCAATTTGCAATGGGTCCAGTATTTGAAAAGGCGGAAGGTATTCGCGGTTTCCAAATCGCTAGCCCTTCACTAATTGGGCTTCGCTGCATCAAAAGTGCGTTTTCAATGATTGAAGAAGCAGGTATCGGCGCGATCTCTGAGAAGGCCGCAATCGGCACTGAGATGATGATTCAACTTTATGATGCCTGGCTTGCAGAACTTGGATTTACCTTACTAACTTCACGAAATCCTCAAGAACGCGGTGGTCATATCTCACTTGGCCATCCTGATGCGGCGCGCATTTGTGTTGCACTTCGCGAGTTCGCAGATGTGATCCCTGACTACCGAACTCCCGATTCAATACGTTTGGCAATCGCACCATTACCAACTTCCTATGTTGAAGTTTGGGATGGGTTTGCTCGAATACGTGACTTAGTTGCTTCGCGTCAATATGAAAAGATTGAAAAAACAGATTCACGTGTGACATGAGCGAACCAACTTTCGACCCAGCACTTACCTACACTTCATATTTAGCAATAGATGAACTTTTAAAGCTGCAAAAGCCCCTATCTAAAGTTACGGGGTCAGAAGACCCGGAGCATGATGAGATGCTTTTCATCATCATCCACCAGAGTTACGAACTCTGGTTTAAACAGTTAATTCATGAATTTGAGGCGGCCGCAAAATCTCTTGAGGCTGGAGATACCCACCGCTCACTCGCGATTCTGGGACGTATTCGCACGATCTTAAAAGTCTGCGTAACTCAGGTAGATATTTTAGAAACTATGACTCCCCTACAGTTCAACGCATTCCGCGGATATCTCTCGTCATCAAGTGGATTCCAATCAGCGCAATTTAGAAAAGTAGAAGCGCTCTTAGGACGCAGAGATTCCAAGATGGCTTCGCACCTTCCTTTAGATATTCAGGAAGAGATAAAAGAGATTTCCTCTCGCAATTCAATCTGGGATTCAACGCTCGCCTATCTTGCCAAGCGCGGACATAAGATTCCTGCTGATGTTTTAGGGCGTGATAAAAGCACACATTACAAATCCGATCCCCGCGTTCTTGAAACTCTTCTTGATGTACATCGCAACGATCCAGAATCTGCGATGGTCTGCGAACGTTTACTTGATATCGATGAGGGCTTGCAAGAATGGCGCTATCGCCACGTGAAAATGGTGGAGCGAACCATCGGCCATAAATCAGGTTCTGGTGGATCTGATGGAGTTAAGTATTTAGCAAGTACTTTATTTAATCCCGTCTTTCAAGATCTCTGGGAGATCCGATCTCAATTTTAATAAGAAGTTAAATTCTTCCCGTTGAAACAAGGAAGATAATCACAATTATTGAAACAACAGCACCCACGGCGATCATCGCTAATTGAGCCCACTTTGGTATTCCAGCTTTATCTGCAGCTTTCTGGGCATAAGTTCTTGTATGAACCATTACTCGCGCCGCCCATGCAAATTCAGTAGCCAAGATTCCAAGCCCTGCTAAAACTATAAGGATTCCAGGTCCTGGACCAACTAGAGCAATTGCGCCGGCAACAGTTATAGCGCCGCCAATCACACCAATAATTATTCGCCAAACTAGGCGACCGATTACTGTTTTCTTAATCCAGGTACGAAATTTCATTTTCTTCCTAATCTTTCAGTTATCTCTCCATAAGCAACTTCTGCAATTTCGGCACGACGTTTTTTATAACTTTCAGATGCTCCGGCGATTAAATGCTCGAAGCGCCTATTTCCTTTAATCAATGGATGAAGATCTTTTGCAGTATTTTCTTCTCCCCAAATTGGAGCTTCTTCGCGTGTTGTTTCAACGTTAGCATGCGGGCGCATTTTGCGATAAATAAGTGCCAGTCTGCGCAAGCCAAGATATGCAACATGGCGCAAGCCACGGTTTAAGTGTTCCTGGACATTTAAGCGGATATAGGTGGCCCTGGAAGGACGTACTGGCTCTTTCGCAGTTGCTAACTCGTAAAGAATCTTTGCAATCTCTGTGCCCCCAGTTGTTTCGGGAAGTTCTGCACATTTAACGCTTAACGCCGCTCTCACTTGTGGGTTCTGAAGCTCGCGCACCTTTGCAGAAATATCTGCTAGATCAGCTTGATCTGCACGAAGTGCAAAACCAAAGTCATGGCACCACTTAGCGCGGGCATCTTGATCATCGGTTCCGCGAATATTCGAGACAAAGACCGTTGGCACCAACGCCGGCAAGAGTTCATGGACTCCGTTGTAACCAGTCGCGCAGACGCTGGCATCAAATGCGTGCAGAACTTTGGCAAGCGGGAAGTAGCGAACCACCCGGATATCTAGCCCCTCTGGAGCCAGAGATCTTCCATCTTTATCTAAAGGCTGCTTGGTGAGGATCACCTGCAAATCTTTCCAGCCTAAGAGACCCGAGAGCGCAGCGGTCATCTTCTCGTTGACATCGCTATCGCCAGTTCCGAGCTGAACTAATACAGCAGGACGATTTAGATCTAACCCCAGAATCTGGCGAGCCTCATCACGGCTAAATGCGGTGCTCTTATCAAAGAGTGAAACTGGAGAAGTTAACGTTGCATCTTTGCGAGTTGCGGTTGGCCCAAAATCATATGCACGAGCGATGTCGCCTGGTTCGACGATGTGATCCATCATCTTTGATTGCAAACCTAAGACAAATCTCTGTGGTTTCTTCTGCCAGAGACCACGACGTACCCAAACTAAAGAAAGTTTTGGATGGCTAAATTTTGCAGCGATAACGCCTGGGTAAGGAACAACCCCATCAAAAGATAGAACTCGTGCACCAGTCTCATCAACTAGCGCGAGTAAACGATCACGCAAGTAAATATCCCAGTTATCTCGCGTCATCCACATGCGATCCTTTCCGGGGATGTATTCGCAACGTATTCCCATAAAGTCTGGAACTTCTGCTATTCCACCTGCCATAGAAACAATAATTGGATTTGCAATATCTTGTAAAGAGTATGCGATCGCAGATGCACGAGCTAAATGGCCCATTCCTACGCCATTGCTTGTTGCAAGAATTATTGTTGGTTTTTCCATAACGCCCTAAAGTTTATGAGAAACGCCCGAACTTCTCGCATAAAAAGGCCTAGGGGTTGCAACTTTTTTTGACTTCGGAGATACTTAACCCACATTCGAAAGAATGAAAGGACCGGGAGAGTACTTCTCAAACGAGTTTCTAAATCAGAAACCTTTGCCGTACAGCTTTAAAATGATTACACAATCGCATCACGCGGAAAGTTTTAGATTAGTACCAACAACATCAACGCCTGTCTCGCCCGAGAAAGTAGCCTCTTTACTGGCCTCAGAGTGGGAGTCATTCACCAAGAACACTAAAGGATCGCTTGCCGAGAGCGCACGCTCCATGAAATCCCTTCCTTTAGGAGTTACCTCAAGTTTCCAACATTGGGATCCATATCCAATTTCAATTGTCTCTGCGCAAGGCGCATGGATGACCGATGTTGATGGCCGTCAGCTCCTTGATCTCTCCATGGGCTTCGGAGCGATGCTCGCTGGCCACTTAAACCCAGTCGTCGTTGAAGAAGTTAAGGCATCACTCGATACCGGGATGCTCTTTGTCACCCCTTCACCTATCTCAACCGATGCTGCTGAACGTATCTGCCGTCGCTTCGGTATTGATCAGGTTCGCTTTACTAACTCTGGCACCGAATCAACTATGTATGCCGTTCGCGTGGCACGCTCTGCAACTGGTAAGCGCGATATCGTAAAAGTTGAGGGCGGTTATCACGGAAGTTACGACCCATTTGTAGTTTCAGCAAAACCAAAACTTGATGCTGCTGGTGATGCTGATTTCCCAACCGCTGTTGTGGATGAGAATTTAGTTGCCGGAAATGTTCACGTTGTTCCTTACAATAACGCTGATTCTCTAGAACAGATTTTCGCTAAGCACGCTTCCACTATCGCTTGCTTTATCGTTGAACCAGTTCTCGAAAATATCGGAATTGTTCTTCCAGATGCCGGTTACCTAGAACGCGTTCGCGAACTCTGCGATCAATACGGAATTGTCTTAATCTTTGATGAGGTAAAGACTGGATTGACTGCTGGCCATCAAGGTGCGGCACAACGTCTAGGCGTTAAGCCAGATTTGATTACTCTTGCAAAATCAATTGGTGGCGGATTAACTCTTGCTGCATTTGGTGGCAAGCAGAAATATATGGACTTCGTTGTAAATGGAAAGATGGCTCACTTCGGAACATTTAATGGCAATCCGCTTGCCATGGCCGGAATTCGCGCTGTCGATAAAATCTGCACCGCCGAAACTTTGGCAGCAGCTGAAGCGCTTAATCAACAAGCACTTGAGCGCATCTCAGAAATTATCGAGGAGTATCAACTACCGGCACACACTGTTGGATTCGGTGTTAAGGGCTGTATTACTTGGTCGACAACACCTGTGCGCAACTACCGTGATTACAAGGCAACCGACTTTGGTGTAGCCGAACTCTCTTGGCTTTGGTCACTTAACCGTGGAATCATCACGCCTCCGGGACTTGATGAGCAATGGTTGATCAGTTTGGCTCACGGACAGAAAGAGATCGACATCTTGGTCGAAGATTTCCGTTCACTTGCTGTCGCGCTTCGTAGCTAATTTTTAATCGATCTGCACTACGAAATCTGCTCGCGCACGTCCGCGTTCGATTAATTGAGCGTTTGCTTCGTCAGTTCCCTTTGCCCACGCTTTAGCAGCTTCTGGCTCCTTGCCGTATGCAATATGGCGCGAGATTAGACGAGCAATTCTCTTATCGTCATCTACATCAACCATCCAGCTCTCATCCAATAAATCTTTTACCGCTTCCCAGCCACCAGCATCGTGCAGTAAGTAATTACCTTCAATAATTACGACCTTAGTCGCTGAAGTAACTACGCCTTGGGCGGCGATTGATTCTTCGATAGAGCGATCAAATATTGGATAGTAGATATTTTGAGTCTGCTCAGATCTGATCCGCTTTACCAAGGATGCAAAACCTGCAACATCAAAGGTATCTGGCGCTCCTTTACGGTCGGCGCGCTTTAGCTCTTTTAAAACCTTATTACTTAAGTGATAGCCATCCATCGGGACCACAGTCACAAACTCTTTCGGAAGTTTGCTCATTAAGAACTTTGAGAGCGTTGACTTTCCAGCGCCAGGTTTGCCAATTATTCCGATAAGCACGCGCTCAGTGGAGTCAGAGAGAAAGCCTTGAATCCTTGCTAAAGCCGCCTGTTGGTTTGCTAATTGTTCGGGCACTTTTCAAGTTTAGCGCTTGAAGTTAACGCAATACTAGGGAATCATAATTTCATGATAAAAAATGGAATCATCAACGGAGATCTCGCCTCGCTACTAGCCCGTTTTCGCCATGTAAACACCATTGCGATTGTTGATGGCCCATTTCCGACTTATCCGAACGTTGAAACCATCGACCTTGCTCTCGTTATGGGAACTCCAACGGTTTCACAGGTACTCGATGCGATTTTGCCGCACTTAGATTTGACTGGAATGTATCTGGCTGCAGAGTTTGAGGCGAAGGTAGATACCGCAACAGTTGCTGAATACAAGAGTCACCATCGTGGATTAGCAACTACGGTAATTCCTCACGAAGAATTTAAAGTTAAAGTCGGTCAGGCGCTAGGAATAATTCATACCGGCGATGCCGTTCCTTACAGCAGCGTTATTTTACGATCAGGCTGAAATCAATCTCTTCAATCTTTGGATAAGAAGATTGCGCTCCCTTTCGAGTAACGCTCTTCGTTGCACAATCGATTCCAAATTGAACTGCCGATTCTTCGCTGGCACCTGATGCTAGCGCTGCAGCAAAAGCGCCAATAAAGCAATCACCTGCGCCTGTTGTATCTGTTGCCGTTACTTTCTTAGCTGCAAATCGTTTAACAGATCCGTCAGCAGTTACCAGCGCTGCTCCATCGCTTCCCAAGGTAACAATTGTGCGGCCACTCTTTCTAAGCGATGCGATAACAGCATCTGAATCTGGCGCGCGATGCGTCTTATCAAGTTCTGCAAATTCAATCTCGTTAGGGATCAACCAGTCTGTTAACTCAAGTAGGTCATCGGTCAGTGGTTGGTAGGGCGCGGGATTAAGAATCGTCGTAATTCCAAGTTCTTGAGCGGTACGAAAGGCAGCCAAAGTTACTTCTTGTGGAATTTCACATTGCGCAATTAAAACGCTGACTTCTTTGAGCTTTGAAACTTCATCAATTGCGTTCTGTGGCGTCAAAGCAAAATTTGCACCAGGGACAATTGAAATTCGATTCTGGCCTTGGCCATCAACCCAGATATGTGCCACGCCAGTGTGTGTTGGCAATTGCAGAACTGAAGTTGTATCCATTCCACAGTTCTTAAAGTTAGCCAAGCTTTCGCTACCAAAGCCATCGTTTCCGATTCCGGTAATCATTGTGACTTTAGCGCCAGTACGTGCCGCCATCACCGCTTGGTTTGCGCCTTTTCCACCGAATCCAGTTGTAAAACTTTCTCCAAAGCGGGTTTCACCGGCGGCCGGAAGAATGTCTGCGTAGACAGTTAAATCCATCATGGTGCTGCCGATTACTGCGATCTTGGTATTTGAAAAGTCTTGCATCTTTATAACGCAACCTCTGTATGAGTTTCGTGTGACTTCATCGCTGCTGCAAATGTGCGATGTGAATCAACAACTTCAGAAACGGAGGCGCAAGCAAATTTATCGCCAAGTTTTCCTTCGCGTTCCGCAAAGTAGGCAGCCCACATCTGCAAGAGCGCATCGGGAAAGCCGAATTCGAAGATATGTCCGGTGATCACTGGCCAATTAGATACATGACCCGGTTGGATCTCTGACCAGACTTGTTCTCCGTTGCGCAGAGCGAAGGTGTGATAAACGGCAGGGTTTTTTGTACTAAAACGAACTCCCCCAGTCATTCCAATTGCGCTAAAGAAGAAGGTATTGCTTTCACCTGGTGCGATTCGTTTCATCTCCCAGAACATCGGAAATTCGCGATCGTTGCCGGGGTTGGCAGCGCGCATCGCTAAAACTGCATTATCAAAAGTGTCGCAAGGCACTTGCTCACCTGCAGCGCTTTCACGATGCGTAACGATGTCATCAAGAATTGCAAAAACCTTAGTTGGTTTATATCCCAAGCGAAGTGGAATATGCGCCGCGTGCATTCCAAGATCACCAAGTACGCCGATATCTCCACAGAATTTACGTTGGCGTTTCCAGTTAATTTTCTTCTTGCGATCGATATCTGATGAGTGAAGTAACCCGGAACGAACTTCTACGATCTCTCCTAGATTACCGCTTCGCGCTTCGCGAATTGCAGCCTGTGCGCCCGGAAAGAATGGTAGTTCGCTGGAAACGCGTACGAAATTCTTCTTACCAACTAGCGCTGCTTCAATCTTTTCTGCAGCTGCTAGATCAATTCCGAATGGCTTCTCACCTAGAAAATCTTTGCCGGCGTTTATAGCAGCGATGTAAATCTCTTCATGCAGGTTGTGCGGAACAGCGATGTAAACCACATCAACGTTAGGGCTAGCCAATAACTCTTTGTAATCACCGTATGACTCGGAAACTCCTGCGTTGGTAAAGAATTCGCGCACCACATCAGATGTATCTGCGATTGCGGTAATTACCGGGCGAACTGGATGTTCTAGCAGCGCATCCCAACGCCCAACTAGAGTAAGTAGTTCACGGCCCATTAAGCCGCCACCGATAATTCCGACTTTTACCGTCTTCTGTGCAGACATATCAAGCAGAGACAATCTTTAACGCATCTTGTGCGGAAGTACCTTTATGCAACATCGACATGAGCGCTTGGGTCATCTTCGCTGGTTTTGGATGGGCGATGATATTTCGACCATAAACAATTCCGGCTGCGCCTTGCTTTAGAACTTCGGCGGTGCGATTTAGGAGTTCTTCATCAGAAACGCGTCCACCACCGCGAACTAGAACTGGTACTGAACCAGCGGTTTGAATAACGTGGTGATAATCAGCTGCGATATCTGTTGGATCTGCCTTAATAACATCTGCACCTAGCTCAATTGCTTGGCGTACAAGCGGAACAACTTTCTCAAGCTCGCCATCTGATGTGTATCCACCAGTTGTTGCATCTTTCATAACTAGCGGCTCAACCATTAGCGGCATTCCGTAATGCTCGCACTGCGCCTTTAAAGTCATGATGTTGCGAATACATGCATCGCGAAGTTCCGGGCGGCCAGGCAGATCAAGTAGGTTCACAACCACGATCGCGGCATCTAGACGAACTGCCTGCAGAACCGCATCCTCAAGCAAAATACTAAAGAGATGGTCCGGAATTACCTTGCCGTAAACGTTTGCAACATCGGTACGCAAAACTAGCGCTGGTTTATGTGGCTTCGGATTGTTCTGTAGGTGTTTGGCTTGTCCTAGGGTTAATTGAATTGCATCAGGTGCGGCATCGATCAAGGTATTTACTGCAGCGCCCATATCTTCAATGCCTGCAAGGAATGTTCCTTCACCAAAGAAGCCATGGTCAACTGCGATATCGAAGCAGCGGCCATTGTTAAATAAGCGCTTTAGGCGAATTGATACATCAGACATTAAGTGGCTCCATTTTCACTGGTAATTTCATTAACTCTGCAAGTAGTCTAGAACCATGTCACAGAGTTCAACCACCCCTTCCAAGCTTCCTTCTAATCAATTTGATCACTTTTACCGCGGTGGTAATCGCATCGGCGCCTTACGTCACGGCCCCGGCGGACCAATGCGTCCGGAAGAGTGGATCGGTTCGATCACAACTCGCTTTGGTGAAGCAGAGCAAGGTCTTTCACGTTTGAGTGATGGCACTTTGCTGCGCGATGCGATCAAGAGCGATTCTGATGGTTGGTTGGGTGCAGATCATGTAAAGAACTTTGGACTAAGTACAGAAATTTTAATTAAATTACTAGATCCAGATCAACGCCTTCCCGTTCATTACCATCCAAATAAAGCCTTTGCGAAGACTCATCTCGGTTTAGATCACGGTAAAACTGAAGCGTGGATTATCTTGGAAGCGCCAACCGGTTCTGGAGTTGGACTCGGATTCGCTCAGAAACAAAATAAAGAAGATCTCCTTAAATTGGTTCGCGCACAAGACTCTGCGGCTCTTCTTGCCTCACTTCGTCGCACCGAAGTTCAAGTTGGAGATGCGGTACTGGTACCAGCAGGTGTGGCTCATGCAATTGATGCCGGAATATTTGTTTTAGAACTACAAGAGCCAACAGATTTATCAGCGCTCCTTGAATGGGAGGGCTTTGCAGTAGATGGAATCAAAGATGGCCATCTCGGTTTAGGTTTTGAAACTGTCACCGATGCGCTGATGCTCGATCCTCTAACTGATTCTGAATTTGATTCACTAATTACTCATAACGTCTTTTCGGGTGGGGCGCTTCGTTCAGTTCTGCCGCTTAAATCAGATGGCTACTTCCGCGCTCATTTAGCCCCTGGATCTGGAGATTTCCCTGCCGGCTTTGCCGTCGCACTTGTTCTAGATGGATCGGGAGTAATCTCCTTCGCTAACGCACCAGAAGTGGCGATCACTAAAGGCGATGCGGTTGTGATTCCATATAGCGCTGGCGCTTTCACATTTAGCGGCGCAAATGCAATTGTCTGTCGCCCACCACTTGCAGAACTGGCGCGAGTTGCGCCGTAAGCGTCACGATTAAAAATGTCTCAACAAATTTTGATCGGTGTCGATATCGGAACATCTCGAATCAAGGCGGTTGCAACAGATATTGATTTAAAGGTAATCGCTGAGTATGCCGAGCCAACTCCTTGGCGCCATGAGAAAAACACTAGCGATATAGATATGTTGCTCTTGGCGAAGACGGTCACTGCAGTTGCAGCGAAAGCTGCAGAACTTGCTGGTGGCAAGGTCGCCGCAATTGGCTTCACAGGCTTTAGCGAAACCGGAGCTTTAATCGATGGTGCAGGTAAGCCGCTAGCACCTGGTTTAGCGTGGCACGATCCGCGCGGCTTAACTGAACCAATTGTTAAAGAACTTGGTGATTACGAATTCAGAGCGCGCGCTGGTGCGCTATTAAATGAAATCGCATCGATTTCAAAAACGCTCTGGTTAAATCAGGAATATCCCGAAACGCGCAAAGCCAAACACTTTCTCTCTGCGCCAGAATGGGTGGCTTACTGTCTTGGCGCAGATTTGGTAAATGAACTTTCACTAGTAAGCAGAACTGGTTTCTACGATGTCGAAGCGCGTGCGCCTTGGCGCGAAGCAATGGCGTTAGTTGGCGGCGGAGAAGATTTCTTAGCTCGTTTAGTTGTTGCAGGCGAACCAATTGGAGTTGTTAATAACGATGCCCCAGAAGTTTTGCGTGGAGCGGTAATTACCATTGCTGGACATGATCACTTCACCGCCGCGTATTACTGCGGTGCGATAAATGAAGGATCGCTCTTTGATTCGATGGGAACCGCTGAAGCCTTACTTAGAACATTTAAAAAGCCGTTATCTCGAGATGCCATCGCTGAATTAGCGGCAGCAAATGTTGGTTTGAGCGCTTCGGTAATTGCAGATCACTTCACCTTGCTAGGTGCACTACCAACTGGGTTAACACTTGAAAGAGTTTGTTCACTTGTTGGCGTTTCAACGCGCGACGAGAAGATCGCTCTAGGCGAAGCGGCGCTAAAGATAGATCCAAAAGCCAGCGCACTGCGCGTTAACAATGATTATCACGGGCTCTCTGTCAGCAACCTCGATGATGCCGTCTCACCTGCCGCCCTCTTTCGCGCAACTGCTGAACATCTAGTTGAAGAGTCAGCCAATATGGTCTCCTTGATTGAAAAGTTCACTGGCCAAGCAACAGATGTAGTTATTGCTGGGGGTTGGGTAAAAAATCCAATGATTGCCAACGCTAAGAAGAAACAATTTGGAAGTTATAAGGTCTCTGATGCCACAGAAGCTGGTGCAACAGGTGCCGCGGAGTTCGCCGGAATCGCTGCAGGAATACTTAAGTTAAGAAGTTAACTACTTATATTGCTCAAGAGTCCAGGCGCGAACACCGCCAGCCACTCCTGCTGCATTTGGAACGATAACCACTTCATCGCCCATACGATCAAGATCTGCCTGGCGAATACAACGCGCATTTCCACCGCCGATATAAAGGCGATCCCACATGAATACTGGGCGAAGTTCATCAACCATGGCGCGAATACGGCGTGACCAGAATGCATTTCCGAGGCGACGACGCTCGTGTTCGCCGATCCACGTGTCATAGGTCGTAGCGCGTCGTACTGGCGCATGAGAAAACTCAATATGTGGTGAGAGTGATCCACCATAGAAAATTGCAAAGCCAAGACCAGTTCCGAGCGTGATTACAACTTCATAACCAGAGCCCGAGATAATTCCGGCGCCATGAACTTCAGCATCATTTAAAACGCGAGTTGGCATCTCTAATTTTTTGCTTAGCGCGTTCTGCATATCAAATCCGCTCCACTGTTCTTGGAGTTCTAGATCGATCTTTGTTCGCGGACCAGATTTAGTCATGTAATGCGGTGTAGAGATAACAACGCCGTGGCGGATCATGCCAGGCATACCGACAGTTGCGCGGTAGGCCGATGGAAGTGAATCGGAAATGCCTTTGATCGTTTCAATAAATCGATCAGGTGAAAGTGGATAAGGGGTTTCAATTCGACTTGGCTTTGAGTGCATCGTGCCTGACTCATCGAGTACGCAACTCTTTAAAAAGAGCCCGCCGCAGTCGACGGATAGCGTTAAGCGCTCATCATTAGCCATTGGAAAATTCTCCC